>CAUCWU010000256.1 GCA_958446555.1 uncultured Lachnospiraceae bacterium
ATGCTCCATGGGGTGCGAAGGCCGATAATGGAATTTCGCTTTAGTTTCGGCATGATATTTCCTAGAATGATGAGGGCAATTCCGAGAATGCCAAATGAAATCTTCGTGAGGGAGAATGGCACATCATTCAGGTTTTCTACCTGGTGAAAATCAGCATAGAGAAAATAGAAGGTCAGAATATCAAATACCATGATACTTAAAATTCCGGCTACAAAAGTGATCGTGCTGTTATTTTTTTTGCTACCGCTTTCTTTCTTTTCTTGTTCGGCGGTACTTTGGGCTGCAATATACATAAAAAATCCAAAGAATATTGTAATAATAGGAAAAATAAAAGTCTCAGATTTATTTCCCCAACGCGTAACTTGATTGTCTATTCCATAGTGTGCAGGTATCTTATCTGGCAGGAATGGATAAGCCACTACAACCGCAATCAGTGGAAGAAACATTAAAATAATATACAGTGCCGTGAGTAATTTCTTATTTTTCATTGTTTTTTTCTCCTCTCAATTGAGTAATCCACAAGATCGTTTCGTCCAAAATCGAAAGATCAAGTTCATAATAAATAAAGTTCTTTTCGCGTATCTCGTAGATCAAGTCTGCTTTTTTTAATTTCGCCAGATGATAGGAGAGTGCCTGTGGCGTTATGCCAAGAGCAATTGCCAGATCACCTGAGCTGATTTTTCCTTCCTTTAACTTTAGCAAAATATTGCGCCGATTCTTATCTGCAAGAGCATCTAGCACTTCTGCAACGGCCAATCTCATCACCTCAAATCTATTTAAAAAATATTTTAAATAGATTCTATACCACAAACAAGCAAAAGTCAAGTATAATAGGAGGGCATAACAAAGTAAGGAGGAACTAACTATGGTAAAGATTGATTTAATCACAGGCTTTCTTGGTTCAGGAAAGACTACTTTCATAAAGAAGTATGCCAAATATTTAATCGACAACGGCCAAAATATTGGAATCTTGGAGAATGATTATGGTGCTGTCAATGTCGATATGATGCTGTTGCAGGATCTGATGGGCGATCACTGCGAGCTAGAGATGGTATCTGGCGGCTGCGATAAGGACTGCCATCGAAGACGCTTTAAGACAAAGCTGATCGCGATGGGGATGTGTGGCTATGATCGTGTCATTGTAGAGCCATCCGGCATTTTCGATGTGGACGAGTTTTTTGACGCATTAAGAGAAGATCCACTTGACAATTGGTATGAGATTGGAAATGTCATTGCGATTGCCGACGCAGGACTTCCAGAGAAGATGTCCGCCGATGCCGAGTATCTTCTTGCATCAGAGGCTGCCGATGCGGGAATTATTCTTTTGAGTAAGCTTGATCAAGTGACAGAAGAGCAGGCAAACTCCATTTTGCCTCATATCAACCGTGCAATGAAGGACATTTCTTGCACGAGAACCTTGTTAAAATCGGATATGTTACAGAAAAAATTAGATGAATTTACAGATGATGACTGGAAAAAAGTATTGTCCTGCGGCTATCATACCGAGAGCTGGCAAAAGCGCGACGTGGAAGATGATCAGTCGTTTTCGTCTCTTTCCTTCATGAATTTATTGCTGACAAAAGAACAAATATTAGAGGCAGCGTCTCGCATCTTGGGCGATCCATCCTGTGGACATGTGCACCGCATCAAAGGATTTCTTGAGACACCAGAAGGGTGGTTTGAGCTAAATGCAACGGCTGCTCAAAGACAATTAAGTCCAATTGCAAACGGTCAGCGGATTCTCATCGTAATCGGAGAAGGACTAAATAAAGAGAAAATTGAAGAATATTTGAAAGCATAAGTGAGTCGTGGTATCTTTGTATCTACGGGGCGTATACTGTGTAAAAGAAAATTTACGTATATAAAAAGAAATCTGTCGAATACTACTGGATTTTCTGAGAAAGATATATTATAATAAGATTGAAGACGTGCGTTTGCACGCAAAACCGTAGATAAAAGGCTGCCGCGGGCAGCAGATTGAGGTAAAAATGGAGATTAGAATTGAGAATCTGACGAAGGCGTATGGAGACTTCAAGGCTGTTGACAACATGAACCTAAACATCGCAGACGGTGAATTGGTTGGTCTACTTGGACCATCAGGATGTGGAAAGTCCACAACACTGTTCATGCTTGCAGGTCTGAATGATCCGACCTCCGGACACATCTACTTCGGAGACAGAGATGTGACAAAGGTTGCACCGGAGGACCGTGAAATCGGTCTGGTATTCCAGAACTATGCATTGTATCCGCATATGACCGTTGCGGACAATATTATGTTCCCGTTAATTAACCGTAAGGTTCCCAAGGCAGAGGCGAGAGAGCGTGCCCAAGAGATGGCAAAGTTAGTACAGCTTGACCATTTGATGGACAGAAAGCCGAAGGCTCTTTCTGGTGGACAGCAGCAGCGTGTTGCAATCGCCAGAGCACTTGTTAAGAAGCCAGAGGTTCTGTTACTCGATGAGCCACTGTCAAACTTGGATGCAAAGCTTCGTGTTGAGACTCGTGAAGAGATTCGTCGTATCCAGCAGGAAGTTGGTATCACCACTATTTTCGTAACACATGACCAGGAAGAGGCGATGAGTATTTCTGACCGTATTGCCGTTATGGAGAAGGGTGTTGTTCAGCAGTTCGAGGTTCCGCAGAAGATGTACTTAAATCCGGGCAACATGTTCGTTGCACAGTTCTTGGGTACTCCTCAGATCAATGTCTTTGACGTAACCGTTAAGGGCGGCAAGATCATCTGTGGAGATGTTGTTCTTCGCGAGGGATGCAAGGTAACAGATGGCGCCTACAAGGCAGGTGTTCGTCCGGAGGCATTCAATGTAGCTTCCAATGGTATTCCGGTTAAGGCAACTCATGTTCGTATGACCGGAAGAGAGTTACAGCTGCGCGTGGCACTTGCAAAAGAGGAGCTTCGTGTACTGGTTCACTCCGATATGCAGATCGGCATAGGCACTGAATTTAATGTAACAATTCGTGACAACCAGATCCTTTTGTTCGACCAGGCAGGAAAGACAATCGGAAAATATTGATAAGGAGAACCCGATGGAAAAGAAAAGCATGAAGGGCTATCTTTATCTGATGCCCGCATTGATTATCATTCTTTTATTTACGATTTATCCACTGATTCGCGCGTTCGTCATGAGCTTCATGGAAGACTATAACATGATAAACGGTACCTATTCATCAGTGGGCTTCAGCAACTATGTAAGTATTTTCAAGGACAAATATTTCATCAAGGCGCTGACCAACACCGGAATCTATGTTGTATTCGTAGTTCCGTGTTCTATTGCATTATCTCTTTTGATCGCTGTTTTGTTAAACAGCAAGATCAAGTGTCAGGGATTTTTCCAGACCCTGTACTTCCTTCCGTATGTTACCAGTGTTATCGCAATCGGTATCGTTTGGAGATGGATTTTCAATGAGAACTATGGTCTGTTAAACCAGATTCTTTCCTGGTTTGGCATCAAAGCAATCCCGTGGTTAAACAAAAAGCAGTATGCGTTGCCAGCACTGATTATCTTCAGCATCTGGAAGAGCATGGCATTTAATATCTTGATCTTCCTTGCAGGCTTACAGACCATTTCTCCAGATCTGTACAATGCAGCAAAGGTCGATTCCACTCCGAGATGGAGAGTCTTTACAAAGATTACACTCCCAGGCATTATGCCGATGGTATCCTATGCATTGATTATGGGTATGATCAACGCATTCAAGGTTTACAACGAGGTATATTCTCTGTTTGCATCAAAGGCAGGTCCGGCAAACAGCGCAATCACCGTTGTATACTATCTGTATGATAAGTTCTACAATCAGTACGAGTACGGCGAGGCATCTGCATCTGCAGTTGTTTTGTTCGGAATTATCCTTGTCCTTACCTTCGTTCAGAGGAAGCTGACAGGAAGAAAGGATGGATAATAAAAGATGAATAAAAGAAAAGTAATGAATACAATCGCAACGGTTTTAAAGTATGCAGTTTTAATTGCAGGTGCGATTTTCACTCTGCTTCCATTCTTATGGATGATTCTATCTGCAATGAAAACCCCAAGCGAGATCACTGCGATTCCGCCGACATTTTTCCCAAAGGTTCCGCAGTTTTCAAACTTTGTTGAGGCATGGAATTCAGCTCCATTCCCGCGTTACATCTTGAACACGCTGATTGTTACGATTATCTCAACAGCCGGTGTGCTTGTAACAACTGTGCTTGCCGCTTACGCATTTGCACGTTTGAATTTCCCAGGAAAGAAGATTATGCTTTCCTTAATGCTTGCAACACTGATGATCCCAGGTGAGATGTTAATCATCACCAACTTCATCACAATCACAAAGTTAAAGTGGATCAACACCTATCAGGCAATGATCGTTCCGTACTTAGCAAGTGTATTCTACATTTACCTGTTAACTCAGTTCTTCTCGCAGGTTCCGGATGCACTGTACTTGGCAGCGAA
>CAUCWU010000257.1 GCA_958446555.1 uncultured Lachnospiraceae bacterium
TGTCGTTGCCGTTATCTGTGCTTCCTTGTTCGTTACAAGAAGCGTTTCCGGTTCTTTCGGCAGATATAAGTCAATTGAATCCTTCGTTCCCGAATAGAAACCACTTGATGACATCATCGTTCCCTGAAACTTGGTATGGACTGTGACTGGCTCAAAATCATCCTTTTCATATGGAAGATTCATCTTTTCGGCAAGCTTTTCAAACCCTACACTTGCACCATATGTCGTCCAGTGGTGATCGGTTCTATAATAAATCTGATGTTCTTTTGCTGCCGCTGACAACTCTTCTGCCGTTTCCACAATTGTTACATTGTCCTGATTTTGAAGACCCGATGTCTCAAACCACTTCTCATACCAGTCTTTTTCGCTTTCCTGTGGAGCGCCTGTCGGCAAATGATCTGCTAAAATCCATGATGCAGTTGGAACAAGCATCAAGTAACTAGAAATGTCTGAGTGGCGCTCTAAAAATGATGCCAGTGCAGTTTGTTTTTCTGCATCAATCTTTGTTTTGTCAAATCGCTGAATCAAATAGCCATCCTTGCCTCGATAAATGCCATTTTGAAAATCAATTCCAAGCAGGCGATTTTGCAAGGAATTTAGATAAACCCAAATATCTCTTGCCGGATACTGATCGGCCAGATAGCTTTCCACATCATCTGAAAAGCTACCATCTAAAAGCCCCTCATACGAGAGCGTTGGCCTCTGCGAGAGATTTCGCCGTTCAGATGCCGAGAAACGTCTGGATGGCCAAAGTAGGCTTATCACAGTCAAAAAAAGCAAAAGGATCACACCGGTTACTGCGAGCAATCGAAAATAAAAGCCTTGCCTTCTTCGAATTTCTTTCGTTTTCAAAGTAGATCTCCCTTCCTCATTCAGTCATACCTACAAAAATGCAGGCACGATTGGTTTTGAACTTTTGACCTTGGTATGATCAAAATCGAAAATATAAAAATGGATTGTAGCTCTGATAAACAAGTGCGGCAATACACAGCAAAAATAAAAATACATGTAATACCACGCTTAGCTTTGGAAGCTTCACCAACAGCCTCTCGTTGAGTTTATGTGGAATCGGTGTTGAAAACAGAATGCCAAGCACCAATAAAATGAGGCTCGTGCGAATAAAATACAAAGTCGTCGCATTTACAAATTGTGTACCTCCTAGGCCAAATAGCATCTGAAAATATTGTCCAAGCGACGTGAAGCTGGTGTTAGCAAACAGCATCCAACCGATCACAACCGCAAATAACGTCCAAATATGTCCAATCCATCTATGCTTTTTTAAGAATGATCCAATCACATACTTTTCTATAATAAGTAAGCATCCATAGTAGAGTCCCCATAGTAAAAAGTTAATGCCTGCTCCATGCCAGATACCAGTTAAGCCCCAAACAATCAGTAGATTTCGAATATGTTTTGCCACTGTCACACGGTTTCCGCCAAGCGGAATATAGACATACTCGCGAAACCAGGTTCCAAGTGTCATATGCCATCTGCGCCAGAACTCAGTAATGCTTGCGGCAATATACGGATAATCAAAGTTTTTCGGAAAACGAAAACCAAACATTCTTCCAAGTCCAATTGCCATATCAGAGTATCCGCTAAAATCATAGTAAATTTGCAGTGTATATAAAATTGCGCCAATCCAAGCGGTTATGACAGATGTCTGTGTTCCTGTCAGTTCTTGAATGCGCACAAACATCTGACCAAGTAAATTGGCAAGTAGCACCTTTTTGACCATACCGCGAATAAAATACTCACAACCGATTCCAAAGCCTGCTAGTGTTACATTTCGACTTTTGATCTGCTGCTCCACATCGGTATAGCGCACGATTGGGCCAGCAATCAGCTGTGGAAACATCGAGATATAGAGTGCGAAATTAATCAAATTGTTCTGAGCCTTTGTCGTCCCACGGTACACATCAATTAGGTAAGAAATTGCCTGAAAGGTATAAAATGAAATTCCAATCGGAAGTGCAATTTTTGCGACTGGAATTAGTGACGGTGCCCAAGAGTGAAGCACTGTTGAAATTCCTGCGACATATTTAAAGATGCCAAGCATCAACACATTCCAACCAATTGCAAAGGCCAAATTCCACTTTCGAATGCTAGGCTTTGATTCTCTTCCTACTTCGATGATACGACCAAAGACGTAGTTGACACCAATGCTTAGTAGCATGAGAAGAATGTTTTTCGGTTCTCCCCATGCGTAAAAAAGTAAACTTGCAATCAATAAAATTGCATTTTTGAATTGCCAAGGGCTGAGCGCATAGACCAAAACCACAACAGGCAAAAATGCAAATAAAAATGTCATACTTGAAAATACCATTGTTATCTTTTTCTCCTATTTGTGATTTTATTTGGCTGTGGCATTTGCAAATGCCTCTCTTGCCGGTGCACTATCCTTTGACACAATAAACAAGATATAGTGACCGTAGATGACTGTCTTTGCATTGTTAATCAGTTCCATCTGATCAACACCGTAGCCCTCGAAGCAAGATTTTTGATAGTTGATTCGTTTTTGAATCGCCTCTTCTACTGTTTCCTTCTGACTTGTATCTTTTAAATCAACGAGCAAAAGCTCTGCCGCATCCATATTGGAGTCTGGTCCGTAGTAGACAAGGCCATTAAATGCATTGGCCTCCAAGCTAAATCGCTCCTTTACAACCATATCGGTCTCTGATACAACCGTGTCCGGCATCAGCTCAACTAAATTTTGTGCCACTGCGTTCACATCAATTTCTTGATACTCTTTTTCTCTTGTCAGCAGCCAAACACAGAAAAGTAAGGCGATCAGTGAGATCGCCTGAAAAAAATAAATTGAAAGTTGTCTTGTTTTATTACCTGTTTGATTGCTTATCTTATCGCTTGTCTTACTGTTTATTTTCTTGTTCATAAAGATCCCTTTTTTTGTCTCTTGTCGTGTACCAAGTCGAAAGCATTTTTTCTTTCTGATAACCAAAACGCTCATATAGATGAATGGCCGGATTGCTGTCTGCGCAGACCATACTCATTTTTTCAAAACCTGCCTCCGCTGCAAGCTGTTCAAACAGCCAAAGACCTACCTGACCAATTCCTTGATTTCTGAACTCTTCGCTTACGCCAAGACTTTCCAGTTCGAAAATTTCTTCGCCTGTCTCTTCGTTTTTGATCTTCTTTGCAGAAAAGAAGCCGACCTGTGCATCTCCATTGTAAAGAGAAAAGCACTGTTCTCCCTCTGCAATATCCGAAAGTAGCTGCTTCGGTGTTCTTTTTACACCACCTGGAACCTGCTTGAAGCATTCATTTTCAAGATTACAATAGTCCTCAACAAGTTTGCTGTCGTTTATATCTAACGATACCGCCTGAATTGCCACCCCATTTGTTTTTGAATCTACCTTCGTTGTCTTGACAAGCTTCCACTGGTTGTAACTGGTATCAAATGAGAAATACTCAGCCTGATATCCAATCTTTAAGTGTCCCGTATTGTCTCTTACGTGGATCTGCTTTGCTCCGTTTCTGGATGCCTGCTTGACAAGTCGAAGTAGCAATCTGTCAAAATCGCACTCGTCGCAGTCATAAACTTGAATATATGCTTGACCAAAACTTTCAATCTCTCCTTGATTGAGTCGATAGGACCAATGGCTGTTTTCCTCGCGAATCACAGCTGGATAGTCTTCCTCTTCGATTGAAAGAAGTGTCAGTCCCTCTGCCGGTGCCTTCGGACCTGCCTTGCTTCTATCTCGCGCCTCAAGCGCTTCTTTGATCTGTTCTGGCTTCCAGAAGCCGCATCCAACCTTTACTAAACTGCCCACAATAATGCGCACCATATTGTATAAAAAGCCGTTTCCGCTGATTCGAATATCAATGCGATCTTCATCGTTTTTATTGATTGTAATCGAATAAATTCGACGAACCGTATCTTCTACCTGAGTTCTGATCGAGCAAAAGCTCTTAAAATCATGCTCGCCGACTAAATACTGGGCCGCCTCTCTCATTTTTTCAACATCAAGCGCATAGTAGTAAAAATAAGAATTGAGGCGCTGATCCGGAAGCGGCACTCTTCTATTTAAAATGCGATACTCATAAGTTTTTCTAGTGTTTCGCTTTCTTGGATGGTAATCTGGTGCCACCTCACAGGAATCCTGAATCACAATATCATCTGGCAATCGCTGATTTAGCGCAATACAAATTTTATCTGCTGGCATGCGCGCAGTTGTGTCAAATACAGCAATGTTGCCCCTTGCATGAACACCAGAATCGGTTCGACTTGCACCAATGACCTCGATTGGCTCATTTAACAGTTTTGATAGCTCACGGTTTAATACCTCTTCAATGCAAATGCCATTCGGCTGCTTCTGCCATCCACAATAGTTGGTTCCGTCATAGGCAACCGTCATTTTTACTCGCTTTCCCATTCTACTCCTCTTACTTGTCAAATTTTGAATTTATTTTTCTTTCG
>CAUCWU010000258.1 GCA_958446555.1 uncultured Lachnospiraceae bacterium
CGCGCTTCTGATTTTTTCAGCACTCTTTGGATACAATGGAATTTTGTTGCTTAAATTGTTTCATTAATTTAGAAGTAAACTACTGTGGACAATCAATGAGCCAAAACAATGTCATTAAAATAAGACATTGTGAGCCAAAAGAACCGTCCCCGGTGATCCTGGGGACAATCAATTGGTCAAAATTGGGTAACTTAATCATAGTGTCCTCTACATGCAAAAATCAAAATTTTATCATCTTCAACAGCGTAAACCAGTCGATGCTCATCATCAATCCGTCTACTCCAAAATCCTGCAAGATTTGCCTTCAATGGCTCAGGTTTTCCTATTCCTTCAAATGGATTTCGGCTAATATCCTTTAACAATTGATTGATTCGCTTAAGATTCTTCTTATCTTTCGTTTGCCAATATAAATAGTCTTCCCATGCATCAAAATCCCATTGTATCACTTTTGACATTATTAATCCTCGATCAGCTCATGCTCCGCAAATTTAAGCGTTCCCGCTTTGTAATCTGCCATTTTATTTTCCAAATACTGGATATTTTTCTCATCATAGAAAGGATCTCCAGCAGAGACTTCAAACGGTATGCGTCTTTCTCGTCCCACTTTCTTCGCAAATATGGTAAACGCTGCACTCATACTTAAACCCATATCAGCACAAGCTCTTTCCATACTCTTTTTTACATCTGCATCTAATTTAAAGTTTACATTTGCCAGTGCCATATTCAACACACTCCTTTCATTAAAAGTATATGAAGAAATAAAGAAAATGTCAATAGTTTTTCTTTGTTTTTTCTTGCTACAAATTGCCACTAGTGCTGTATTTTGTACATACATAGTACACGAATGTAGCATTCAAGAATACTTGTCTCTGCACATCTCCATAATGCCCTCGCGGGCTTCTGCACAGCTGGATTTTTTCCGTCGCCGTGCAGAACTGGTGTTCATAATTTGTTCATCTCTCGTTCATAGTTTAGGGCCGGGTGTCAGGCACTCGACCCTCCCATTCAGAATCCGACGTAGTTTAGAGCTGGGTGTCAGGCACTTGCCTCCTTGATTCTCATCCAATCCATGCTTTAACTTCGTCAATACTGAATCCAATCGCATCTGCAATCATCTCAACAGGAAGTCCCTTTTTACTCATTCGAATCGCAGTTGCCTTAGCCTGCTCCTCTCTACCTTCTGCTCTACCTTCTGCTCTACCTTCTGCTCTGCCAATTTCCTTTCCCTTATTTTCTATCGCACTACCTAAGTTGCACATACCCTGCACCTCACTTTCCAACTCTGCGGTTGTTGCAATGTCAAATTTCTGATTAAGAATCTCTTTCTTCTCATCTGGTGTTATCTCCTGCGAAAAAAGAGTATTTAACAAATCCAATATCTTATATTCGCTTTCTGTTCTGACATCCCCCAGATTTAAAATTACCACTTCCATCAAATCATAATCTTCTTTTTGAACATATGGCTTTCCGTATATTGCTTCCTCTACTGTACAGTAACGTAAAATTCCATTTTTCCTGCGTTTTGCCACTGATGGACATATCCAAATGGAATATACCTTTTGAATTTCCTCATAATGTTCATCCACAAATTCTGTACCATATTGCTCCGATATCATTCGTGCACAATAATATAAACCTCGTCTTACCAATGCATAACCTGGTTTATCTTGATTTTGAATTTCAAGGTTTATAATTAATGTAATCGGTTCTTTCTCTCCCGGCAATGTTGCCTGAAATCTCACATCAAAATACACCGTCTGTTCCTTTATTGCCGTCGATTCTGAACTCATCTTTACAATCTGCTGATCACCATTTGTTTTTTCATCATAATTTAAATGATCTTGATGAACTGCATGCTCCGCAACCTCGACTTTTCCTGATAAGCAATTCTCACAAATATAATCTATACTATAATCAGCAAATTCTCTTGTACAGCATTTCAGTATCCATGCATCAATCGCCTTATATGCTAACAGCTTTTTCGCGCAATTATCATATTTTGCTTTGTCTGCCGCCACATCCAATGTATTTGAAATACCTGTTTGTCGTATCACCGCCACTCACCTCCATCATAGTTCTCTTATAATAAGTATTTTCTTATTTTCATGTTATCATAAAACTGTATTTTTATCAAGACAACCACATTGTCAATTTTCTGACAATTTTCACATATACACTAAGCCAAATATTCTTCCGTTGCTACGCTAGGAGAATAATAAAATGTTTCTAGTTATTTTTTGCAGAATCACAAAGGACAGGAAAACACTTTCCCTGTCCTCTGTTGTTTTTATTTTTGATATTTATACGATTCTTCAATTGCGTGAATCAGATCTACAATTAGCCTATTATATGGTGCTGCTACATTATAGAGCTTTGCCTGCTCTACAATTGCACCGTTGATTGCATCAATCTCTGTTTTCCTACAGTTCATGACATCCTGTGACATGGAAGAGTAACCTTTTCCTGCATCCTCACATACATGATGCACCATGTTTAACACTTCCATGTAAGAAAAATGTGTGCCATCTGCTTCTGCAACATCAACTGCCTCACAGATCATTTTTTCAGCAAAATCCCACGCGTAATGGTTATCGATCATGGAACGGATCGGAGAACGTGTGATTGCTGTGAAAGTATTTATAGACAGGTTCACAAAAAGCTTACTCCATATAATACGCTGAATATCATCAGAAATTTCTACTGCAAATCCACTTTTCTCAAGCAGATTTGAAATAATCTGCAGATTGCTGTTTTCTTTTAGATTGCTGCCTATAGTTGTTGCACCTGTTCCGCTGTGACGCACATGACCGTTTCCATTGTTAACAGAATTATGTTTGCTTGTTCCAATAATAATATTTTTCTTCACAACGTACTGTTCAATCTTGCGATCATTTCCTGCTCCATTTTGCAGTGTCATTACAAGCGTATGTTCCCCAAACAACTTGCGATTTGTTTTCAACGCATCTTCCGTATACGTAGACTTGACAAACACAATTACAAGATCTGCATCTTCCTTGTACTCACCAGATAAGCAGGCGCGAACTGACGAGAAATGCTGGTCTGTTCCATCCTCTTCTAGCACTGTAATTCCATTCTTATTAATTGCGTCTACCTGTGGCTGGTAGCTATCAAGCATAACAACCTCATTGTGTCGGCTTAAATAAGCACCGTAGAGGCATCCCATAGCTCCTGCACCAATAATTACAATCTTCATATTTCATTACCTCCCATTTTTGATTATTTATCAAAGTCTCTCGTTGAAATGATTCCGTTATAGGACCGAGTGTCAGGCACCCGACCCTCCTCGGTGGTCACTTCGCTGGACCATCTACAAACTCCATGTTAATCCTAGCAAGCGTATAGATAATATTATCAACCTGATGAGTGCCGTCAATAGCATTTTCATCTTTCACGATCTCTGCTGTGAGAACGACCTTGTAATTTGAATAATAATGATTATTGAGCTCTACATTTGCCACATTAACCTTTAGCTGTATTGCCTGTGTCAGTACACTTCCATCAAATACTGAATCCGTTTTTATATTGCCATCCGACCAGTATGTTGATTGCGGAACTGTCCATGACCAAGTGCCCTTACCATTGTCATAAGTAACTTCGCCAGAATCTTTTGATTTCAGCTCTATAGCTAAATAATCATTTGCATTCGTTAATGCATCTGCATAATCCTCCATTGTACTTCCACTAGCAGTATTCTTCGGTGCAAGAGTCAGCGTAAATCGAATACCAGTTGAGTTTTTCAGCGCATCGTCTAGGTTCTTCATTGATGCTAAACTGTAAACTGCTGTTGTGTCGATTAATGCATGCTCTTTGGATACGTCCAAATACTGAGGATCTAATAGATTGATTCCTAACTGATCAATCGTATCGGCTTCGTAAGTAAGCTTTGCGCCGGTAGGCTCTATTCGGTAATATTCCGTTTTGGTATTAGAACATGAAGCACGATTATTACTATAAGCAAGACTTCTACTCACAGTAGAAAGTTGTGAGGAATATGCAAGTTTTACATAATCCATGGGACCACTACCCTCGGTAAACTTCGATTCTGGAATTACATCCAAGCCTGATGCAGGAATATTTACCGTCATCCTTACTTCTACATAAAAGGTACTTTGATTTGTATTTTGAATTCCTTTTATAGCTGTACGTACTGCCTGCAAACTGATCGGCTCTACTCCATTCTCTGTCTGCTCACCTAACGGTAATTCCATGTTTCCACCATCTGAAGTCCAAGTATATTGGACTGCAACACTTTTCTCACTGCTAGGACTCCAACTACCATTTGTATACTGATAATAAGCTGTTTGACCTTCGTTATAAACATAGAATTCTGCTGTTCCTGTTGTACCACTTGGAAATTGCTCTCCAGAGGTTGTTCCATTCAAAGTTTTCTGAAGACTTCCAACAATTCTC
>CAUCWU010000259.1 GCA_958446555.1 uncultured Lachnospiraceae bacterium
TTTCTTATCTTGCTTCCTATTCCGACTTTTATTTTTTCTTGACATTTCTTTCATAATAGACTGACTCACTTTTGTTCTTATGAAAATCTATGACAATTCAATTCTTTTTATGAAAACACCCCTTCAGATACAAATGTATCCGAAAGGGTGTATCAATCCTTAGTAGATTCCCATAAAACGAAGTGTCGGTGATACGCGGGACTTCGTAATTGAAAGCCGAAGCGCATCTGTCTGGATCTTCTCTAGACAAGCAATCTTCTTATAGCCAATCACAGTGCCCTCGTAGATCGTTTGATAGTTTCCTGCCTCATCAGCTGCCTCTAGTATAAACTGCTCTACTCGCTGGCTCTTTGTGATATCTTCCTTTAATACAACATATTGAATCGTCTGAGACTCATTCCACTTTGCTGTGACAGTCAGTGTATGCGTTCCCTTTGGCACCACAAAGGATGCATCATCGTCCACTCGAATGCAATCGATACTGTTCGATTCATTACTCGACTTTCCTATTTCAGCCTCTTTTGCCACCTGCGCCCACTCATCAGCATCCAAATTAGTCGGGTTAAAAACCGATTCACTCTCTGTTCCATCTCCCCACTCGCGATCGGTAAATGTATTCACAGTAAAATGAATAAAACCATAAAACTCCATCTGTTCAAGTGCAAGCTGACGCGCACTCGGCACAACGCTTATGAGCTTCTTTTCGTACATAAATTCGTCTTGATTCATAGATATATCCTTCCATTATGAGGATACGAACGAATTGCTCCGTTGTTTCACGCCCCTAGTATCCTCAAGAAATCAGCTGCCCAGAAAATCAGCTCCCCAATTCGATACAGCTCACTTTCTCTGCTAATTTTATGCCACTGTCTGCGGTACTCATAATACCAAATTTCAAGTGCCTCTGCAAGCTGCCTTGGATCACCTGTATAGGCATCCTGATGACCAAGATACTCTTTATCAAGTACCTGTAAAATTGTATTTAATATGATCTGTCCCTCTGCCATATGGAGGATCGGACTGATGCTCTTTCTCTTGTCCGCTTCGATATGAGGAAGCAGTGCTGCTACCTTTTCCATATCGCTCTTGATTGTCTCATTGCATGCATCGATATGCGGCAAGCTCTTTTCAATGCGCGGCAGATATCCCTTCCAAAATGCCTCCATATCTTTTCCAGCGATATGATAGCGATAGGTTTCTGAAAACTGCACAAACTCTCCCCAGTGGATCACTGCCTGATCACTCATATGACTTAATGTCTCAATAAGAGTAGCTGATGCATCGCCATACTCAATAACAGAAATATCTGCATTGATCTCTTCTCTTTCTGGAATTACGCGATTCCATCCAAATGCTGCACCATAAATGATGCCCACAAGTGCGAGTTCTGGGTACTGAAAATGTCCATAATCGCCCCAATCTGTCGTGAGAAGTCCCTCTCCGTCAAATTGATGGGCAAATACTGCCATCTTTTTGATATTCTCATAGGCAATTTCAAGTAGGTGAATCGTCTGATTCCATCCCTGAACACCTGGACACAGATACTGATGTGCACCGTTTTCCCAAAGCTTTCTGACATTGGTATCCCCCGGTGCCAAGCCGTAATCCCATGTCATACAGATGATGTCCTTTGGAAGCTCTTTGATGGTCTCTGGATGTGCAGCAATGATATCGCCCCAGAACATTGGTCGCTTTCCGATTTCCTCTACATGCTCGCATACGCGGTTCACCCATTGAATATACATCGCATGTGATCCAATTTGATCGGCAACTTCTTTTCCTCTTCCCTTTCCAAGATCAAAGGTTTCATCACAGTTGATATTGAACAGATTAGAACGAAATAGTGGACTGTACTCATCAATTAATCGGCATACAAATTCATAAGCTCTGTCATCGGTCGTATTTAATGTATGGTGGCACATACGCTCATAAAATTAGAATTGACAGCCATCCGGCTCCTCAATCTCAGACAACTCATGGTATGTCTTTGTGCGAAGCACTTTATACAGATGACCAAATGTGGCAATCGACGGAACAAGTTCGATATTTCTCTGAGCACAATATTCATCAAACTCTAAAATATCCTGCGCTGTAAGCGGCGTGTCATCTCGCCAAGTTTCGCTGAGTCCATCAAATAAAAAGGTATGTTCAATATACAAATGCATCTGATTGATTTTATACAGACTGCAACGATCTGCCATCTCCTTTAAATAGGAGAGTTTCGGAATACGGCCTCTTGTCACATCCATAAACCATCCACGAACCGGAATCTGTGGATAGTCTTCTATATATAAACACGGCAGGCAGATGCCATACTGAATAATCAACTGACGCAGTGTCTGCACACCATTAAAAAGACCTTCCTTTGCGTAGGCGCTCACTGTCGCTCCTTCTGGCGTAATTGTCAGACAGTAAGCCTCTTTTCCTGCTTTCTTTGTCTTTTCGCTTCCAGCAGTTTCATCAATACAAAGCACAATCCCCTTATGTGGTTTTTTTGTACGCCTGTCAATGCTAAGCTCGATGCCTGTCGAGTGTTCAAACTGCTCTGACAGCTGCTTTGCATAAAAGTATGCTTCTTCTGGGCAATTGTCCTTAATTGTAATTCTGCAATGGTAATCCAAAAACAGGGTTCCTTCTTTTTCCTCTAATCGCTGCGGCTTTGGCAGTATTCGTAACATTTGGGTTCCTCCTTATTTTTTGTTTTTATTGATTTTATAGGTTCCAACTTTAAAGTCCTTATCGTATAAGCACAATCAAAATTTGGCTCCTAATATCATTTAACATATTGTTAATATATTTTGTTTTTTACGTTTGACTCTCAATCATTATAACAGTATTTTAGGCTATAGGCAAGCTATTTTTTGGCTATTTTTGAGAATTTCTTTCTTGTTTTTGTCAGCTTTTGTTAGCAAAAGTTAAAATTATTTTGTTATCATTTAACAATCTTTACATTGTCAAACAGGAAAAAATACAGTATGATACAGTTATATTATCTGTATAGAGCAATGAATAAAGAAAGGGCGTATTTTTATGAATACATTACGTTTTGATGATTCGCAATTTTATCTAAATGATCAACGCTTTCGAATCCTATCTGGAACAATCCATTATTTTCGTGTCGTTCCAGATTACTGGGAGGATCGACTTTTGAAGTTGAAACAGTGTGGTTTTAATACCGTAGAAACCTACACCTGTTGGAATCTTCATGAACCGCGCGAGGGCGAATTTGATTTTTCTGGAATTTTGGATCTGGCACGTTTTCTTGAAACGGCCTCCCGCCTAGGACTCTATGTGATTCTTCGTCCCGGCCCATATATCTGTGCCGAATGGGATATGGGTGGTCTTCCATCCTGGCTGTTAACCTATCCACATATTCACGTTCGCTGCCATGACGAACTATTTCTTAGCAAGATTCGTCGCTATTACAATAAACTTTTTTCTGTGATTCGTCCGTATTTAGGAAAAAATGGCGGATGCATCATTGCGATGCAGGTTGAAAATGAATATGGCAGCTACGGAGACGACCATACTTATATGAGGGAGATTCTTTCTCTCTACCAAGAGGCTGATCTTGGATGTCTTCTCTTTACATCAGACGGTCCACAGTATTTCACGCTAAATGGAGGTTCTCTTCCCGAACTGCTCTCTGCTGTCAATTTTGGCAGTAACCCAAAAGATAATTTCGCGCTACTTCGACAATTCAAACCAAATCAACCGCTGTTTTGCTGCGAATTTTGGAACGGATGGTTTGACCACTGGTACGAGGCGCATCATTTACGCGATGCCGATGACACGGCAACTGTTTTAGAGGAAATGCTTACAATGGGTGCCTCTGTTAATCTATACATGTTCCATGGTGGCACCAATTTTGGCTTTACAAATGGAGCCAATTTTTCGGATGTCTATCAACCGACTGTAACAAGTTATGATTACAACTGTCCACTCAGCGAAAGTGGCGATCTCACACCAAAATATTTTGCGATTCAAAAAGTGATTCAGAAGTTTTGGAAGACACATCCAGACGAATTTGGACCTTGTGTCGAGCCATCTGTTTCGTTGAAAAATTCTCAAAGCCAAACGCACTCGCATCGTTTAGAAGGCACTGTTTCGTTCACCGAATCAGCCCGACTGTTTGATGAATCCTCCTTACTTGGAAAGCCAATCTTTGATGCAAAGCCGTTGACAATGGAAGCACTTGGGCAAGATTTTGGATTTGTTCTCTATCAAACTACACTCACAGGCCCTTTTGAAAAAATGCGGCTGTCGATTGACGGTCTGCATGACCGTGCACTAATCTATCTAAATCAAACACTTGTCGGCATAAAGGAGCGCACAGGCAAACGCGACGACGAAATTTTGATTGGACTTGATGCCGGGCAGTCCTGTACCTTGTCTATTTTGGTCGAAAATATGGGGCGAATCAATTA
>CAUCWU010000260.1 GCA_958446555.1 uncultured Lachnospiraceae bacterium
GGATGATACTGCTCAAGCAGCGCATCCTTTTCTTCTGCTGTCATACGTCTCGGCTCTGCTGCCATACGAGCTGCTCTGGTCGCTTCAACTTTCTTGACAGACTCCATCATTTCCTCTGTATATGGAAAGCTCATCTTATTCGTCCTCCTTTATTTTTCGATCACACGATTGTTATACATATCCTTCAGCTCGTCCATAGACTTACTCATGATATCCTTCATCGCCTCATCGAAATCTCCCTCTGCAATCTCCTCAACACGCTTTGTCAGGTGCTTTGCTTCCGGCTTTAAGTACTTTCCAGTCAGTCTTCTTGCAAGAAGAGCAACCTGCGGATGGGAAATTCCGGCCGGACATCTGGATGAGCAGACACCACACATTACACAGTCAAAGGACTCCTCTGCACACTTCTCGTACTCACCACGCTGTGCATATGCAATGTACTGCATGGTGTTTAACTGCTGTGTACAAGCCTTTGTACAGGCATTACATCCGATACAGGAATAGATCTCTGGATACAGCTGCATCATGATCTCCTGAGTTGGACGGATCTCCTCGATGTTGTAGATTTCCTTCTCTAATGGGAAGAATGGAAGGGATGCTACACACATGTTGTCCTCAACCTTTGTAGAACATGCCAGACATCCGTGAAGAGTGGTCTCACCCTTGATACGGTAGATTGTAGCACAAGCGCCACAGAAACCGTTACGGCAACCGCAGCCGCGAACCAGCTGATAACCGGAATACTCAAAAGCTTCCATAATTGTCAGGCTGGAGGGAACAGTATATTTCTTACCATATAAATAAACTGTAATCATTTCGTCCATTATTATATTTCCTCCATATTCATTTTTCAGATCTATATACCATGCTGCGCTCTCACGCGGGCTTCGCCCTATGCAATCTCGGAAAAGTATCTGCATTCATGTAAACATGATGCATTCACTTTTCTTCGACTGCGCATGGCTCATTGCTTTCGCATTAGTACTCGTCTGGCAGCTCATCCAGCTGGTCGAAGCGGAATACCGGACCGTCCTTGCAGACATACTTGGAACCGATATTACAGCGGCCGCACTTTCCGATACCGCACTTCATGCGAAGCTCCATGGTTGTATATACCTGGCTCTTTGAGAAGCCCAGTGCCTGCAGATTCTGCAGAGTAAACTTGATCATGATCGGCGGTCCACAGATCAGGATTGTCTTGTCTAAGGAAAGATTCAGCTCATTTACGTAGCTTGGAACAAATCCAACATGGCCATCCCAACCCTCCTGCGGGCGGTCGATAGTCAGATGAACGTTAATTCCTTCCTCGTTGCACCACTCGTCCTGAATTTCCTTGATGTCTACAAGATCATCCATAGAACGGGAACCGTAAATAATATCAATATCACCGTACTGATCACGATAGTGACGACAGTAGTTGATTACAGAATGAAGCGGAGCCAGTCCGATACCACCGGCGATAAACAGCAAGTTCTTGCCCTTTAACTCGGTATCTACCGGGAATCCATTTCCGTATGGTCCACGAATTGTGATCATCTGACCCGGCTCAATTGCGTGCAGCCAGCTGGTTAAGCAACCGCACTTTTTAATGGAGAATTCCATATATTCTTCCTGTGTCGGGGAAGAGGTGATGGAAAACATACCCTCTCCAACGCCAGGAACAGAAAGCATGGCACACTGGCCAGGCTTATGTTCAAATGCCTTCTTGCCGTCTGGTGTTACCACGCGGAATGTCTTAACATCCGGTGTGTCCTTGCGGATCTCGGTAACGACGCCAAGAGCAGGAATCAGTTCTTCTCTTCTCTCACTCATGCCTGTGTACCTCCCAAAGTTTTTGCTACCTTAACGATATTCAGGGAATTCGGGCACTTCTTTAAGCAGCGACCACAGCCAACACAGGAGAACTCGCCATTGTTGCGAAGCGGATTGTAAACCAGCTTATGCATGAATCTCTGGCGGAAACGCTCTACCTGGCTCTTACGGTTGGTTCCGTGAGCCATCATTGTGAAGTCACGATACATACAGGAATCCCAGCAGCGATAACGCTCAATACCGTGTCCAGTATCATAGTCGCGCACATCATAGCACTGGCAGGTTGGGCATACAAATGTACAGGTTCCACAACCTAAGCAGTGGCTGGATAACTCTGCCCATTCTGGTCTCTTGAAGATCTCAAGCTCCGGATGAGAGGTGAAGTAAGAAAGATCCAGATCAGCAAGCGGAAGCTTCTGTAAAATCTCCTTTACAGCTGCCTGCTGAGCCTCTACTGCAGCAGTGTCGCTCTCTGCCAATACAGCAGAAACCTTCTCGGTCAAAGCCTGACCCTTTTCGGTCTGTGCCTCCCAGTACAGAGTATCCTGTGCAATCCAGGTGACAACATCGCCCTCTGGCTTTGTCGCATCAATTCCAAATGTGCTACAGAAGCAGGTCTCCTCTGGTCTGTGACATGCCATTGATACAACAGTTCCGTGCTCTCTTCTTGCCTGATAATAGGTATCAACCGGATCTGCAAGGAATACCTTATCCAAAATGGAGAAGCTTCTTGCATCACATGCTCTGACACCGAATACAACAAAATCGGTATCCTTCTTCTTTGCAGCCTCTACAGAGATCTTCTTTCCATCCATATGGAACTTCATAATATCTTCCTGGAATGGGAAGAACATATCCTTTGCGGACTTTACAGTCTGAAGTGCATCAAGACGTACCTTTGCATCCTTGCTATAAGGACCAAATTCTACCTCATTGCCTTTTTCTACCGGCAAATACAGTTCCTCCACAGCCTGAATCGCATCAAACAGGCGGGAAATCTCACTCATTGCAATCTTTAACATGATTAGTTCCCCCTCTCCATAACGATACTTGGCTCACAGTCTTCCTTGGTATAGGAGATCAACGGACCTCTTACGCCAACTTCGGTTCCTGCCTGGAAATCACCGTAAAACTCATCAATATCCTTGATGAACTTACGATTTAACAGGTGAAGCGGAATGTTCTGCGGACAAACTCTGCTACACTCACCACAGTCGGTACAACGACCAGCTACATGGAATGCACGGATGATGTGGAACATATTTTCCTCAAAATCGGTGTTGTTTACCTTAGCGGCAACACCAGACTTCGGGTTATCAAATACGCAAGTACGGCAAGTACATGCAGGACAGGCATTGCGGCAAGCATTACAACGGATACACTTTGACAGCTGGCTTCTCCAGAAATCAAAACGCTCCTGCTCGGTCATTGCCTCAAGCTTTGCAACCTCAGCCATGCGGTCAGCACTTACTGGAACCTCTGGTGCTTCCTCATCCGGAATCAGAAGCTCATCGCCGGCAACATGATTCTTGCCCTTACATACCATGCAGCGCTCTAACAGTACTTCACTCTTCTTGCAGGTTTCCTCACCGTAAAGAGTCTTTACCTTGATGGTATCGCCCTCTTCCTCGATGCCAAGGATACCAGTGATACCCTTTGCCTTGATCTTGTTGACATCAATCATACCGGTACACGGAATTCCCAGTGCATAAACCTTCTCTGCATCCAGTCTGTGCTCAGTCTGCAGCTGATTGTAACTGTAGCAATCACATGGCTTAAGCAGTGCCAAAATTTTCTTTGGCTTTGGCGGCTCCGGTGCATTTGGTGCCCTAAACGGCACATCCATTGTTGCAGCGCCTACTAAAAACTTACTCTGGTTTGCGCCACAGAAACTATTGTAAACGAGTTCGTCCAGATTCTCCTTTGTGAAGATAGCCGGAGATACGTCGTAGCAGAATTCGCCGGCCTTCCAGCCGATCACGCGGTCTACAGTGCCGTTGTCAATGAGTTCATTGATTTTTGACACCAGTAATTCTTTTATTTCTCGCATCGCAGATCCCTCAACTTTCTGTTTTCACCAAGCTTTGTAATGGTGTCCACAAAATCATTCATAACAGATGCAAATCTTGCACCCTCTGCTGCGGAAACCCACTCTACTCTTGCTCTCTCCTTCTCGATTCCTAAGTAATCCAGCATGGAGAACAGAAGTGTCATTCTTCTTCTTGCGTAGTAGTTACCGGTCGTATAATGGCAGTCACCCGGATGGCATCCACACAGGATAACGCCGTCAGCGCCTCTCTCGAATGCACGAAGAATAAACAGCGGATTTACACGGCAGGAGCATGGTACACGAATGATCTTGACATTTGCCGGATAATTCAGACGGCTGCTTCCAGCCAAATCGGCTCCTGCATAGGAACACCAGTTACAGCAGAATGCCACGATCAGAGGAGTAAACTCTTTGTTTTCATTTGTCTCATTTACTTGCATATTGCGTCAACCTCCGCCATCATCTGATTATTTGCAAATCCCTTCAGTTCCATAGCGCCGGACGGACATGTTACCGTACAAGCACCGCAGCCCTGGCAGATT
>CAUCWU010000261.1 GCA_958446555.1 uncultured Lachnospiraceae bacterium
CATCAAACTGCGCACAACTAATCTGATCCGTTCCTGCAGAAGGATTGTTGCTTCTTACCTTCTCCCAGACTTGACTAAGCTTTTGCAAATCGATTATTTTGCTGTAAAGTCCCATCTTTCACACTCCTTTTTATTCAAATCACAACCACATCATCTAAATCATCTTCACGAATACACGATGGATTGCCAAGTATTGCTATTTTTTGCATTTCTTCCTTTGCGATCTGGTAAATTCGAATGTTGCCATCATCCATTCCTTCCGATAGATCTGCTAGCTTCGCATATAATACCTCAAACTGCTTTCGGCTCATTTCACATTCAAGTACACTATACTGTACCCGTCTTCCATAGTCTAACAAGATCTCAGCTGCTTTTCTTCTTTTTCTATTTGATGTCATATCATAGCATATTAAATACATTCCTCCTGCACATCCTTTTCCATCCAGCAAAATGGCTGATATATTTTATTTTCCCTTACAGCCTGTTTCAACACATCTGCCTGCTGACGGATAATATTTCTAAAATTTTGACTTTCATTTTTGTAAACTGGCTCCTGCATCCATTTCTCATATGCCATGCAAAACTGCTTAAACGCATTTGGCTTCAAACGCACTGCACCATCTTCCATTTGAAAATCATCTTCTCCAAGCATTCCTTTATTAAAAAGTCGAAGAACAAACCGATCTGCCGCAGGCTGCCGAAATTCCTCAATCAAATCCAGTGCCAACGATTTTCGTCCATATCGAATGCCATGCAAAAATCCAAGATACAATTCGAAAGATTCCGCCTCAAGCGCAGCTGTAATCTCTTTTGTTAAAAACGTATAAGTCAAACTTAAAATAGCATTGATCGGATCCTTTGGTGGTCTTCTATTTCTCTCCTGAAAAGAAACACCGCTCTTAAACATTTTTGCATAAGACCGAAAATAAATTGCACTGCAAATTCCTTCTACCCCCATTAAACCATTTACTGTTTCTTTTCTCCCCAATGTCTTCTGGTACTCAGAAAGACTCTTCAAATCCTCTCTATAATCATACTCAGAATCACTCCAGCGATATTGCCGAATCATCTCCATTTGGTTACTAATTTTATTATCAACAATCGCCCTTGCAAATTTTAATCGATCCGGCATTGATTCATAACAATGATACTGACTAAGTCTCAAGAAAATATTTTTGGAATGCTCCGGTGCCATATGGCTTAAATATCTACCTGATCCAGAAAAGAAGCTGACATCTACACCAGCTTGCAAAATTGTGTGAAGTGCCTGTGTTGTAATCTGCACATTGCCAATCACCGAAATCCCTGTTACTCGAATCAGTCGCAATTCGGCCAGCAATTCACCATCTTTTTCAATTATAAGCCGATTGCTGTGCTTTTTGATACACGCTCCCTGCTCTTTTATATAAACAACAGCCATCTATGCCTCCAAATCATTTCTACTCCAGTTAACACTACATATTATCTCATCTGATAGTATATAGAATCCAATGGTGATACCCACTCCATCTGTTTTGACAACTCCGTAAAATCAATTTTCTCCAGTGTACAAAACTCCATGAATAACTCGACAACAAATTTTTGGAACTTCATATAATCGCCTGTCTCAACTGGAGCTAGTCCATGTGCAAAAATACTGTTATTGCGAAGTAAAACCATTGCTCGAATCCGCTTTAATTTTGGCACGGTATTCTTTCCATCCCAAATGATAGGATCTCCCAATGCCGCTAATAAGATAAATCCCTCCAAAAGAGAAATTTGTTCCGGCAAATATGCTGATGTATTTCTTCCAAATACAGCCTTCTTCAATTCTCCTACCTTCTCTTTAAGTTTGGTAAATTCCTCCTCGGTAATCTCTTTATCACCAATCTTCATTTTCATATATTCCATTTTTGACACGAATAGTTGATATAAAGCTAATCGCCTCTGCTCAATCATTTCCAAAAGTCGATAAAACAAAAGTGTTGCCATATCATACTTTTCCTGACACTCACGAACCTTCGCATTCTGGTACATACTAAACATTAATGGAATTACATAATTAGGTTGCTGAAGGATTTCCATATTACGTTTTTGCCTAGTAAGCTCTGGTATATCTTTTAAATTTTCCAATAACTCTTTCTGACGAATCAATTGCTCCAAAAAATCCTGCAATACAAAATGGCGACTATATTGGCTATCCCGTTCAATGCCCTTTACTAAACTGCTCATTGTCTGATAAGCCCGAATAAATTCAAGTGAATCCCAGTATTCATAAGTCTGTGCCAGTGAGTAAACAAAATTAAGCTCCTGCCGAATCACTGGATCTGGAATCTCTTCTTTGATCTCTCCAAGTTTTTCTCTTGCACCAGCATAATTATACTGCTCAAACAACGCATATGCCTTATCAATTTCAAGATCGCCAAATACATCCATTGGGCTATTGATATAAAATAATGTCTCCGATCCTGGCAGTGGTTTTCGGAAATCACGCATATACTGACTCGTTCCTACATAAATCATCTGCACATGAATCATTGCACCTGCCATTGCTGCGGCTGTTGACATTGCCTTCGTTCCACCCGTAAAATCAATATAGATTTTCTCCGGCTTTCCCCACTCGAGATAACAGCGTTTAATCTCTCGGTAAATATCCGTCTGATTTGTTTCATTCACTTTACTCTTCTCAACTTGAGACATACGCAGACAACAAAAATCCATCACTTTATCCAAGATCTCTTCTGACTGACTTGTGTACAAAAACAAAATCCGCTCAGGCTGCAGCAGCGAAATATTCAATACAATCGGCTCATATGAGGTTCCTACTGATACAATAAGATACTTTGCCTTTTCTTTTAATTTACTCTTGTTGTTGCGGATATACTCTCTTACGATATGCTCCATCATCTCTTCTTCATAAAATTGCTCAGCCTTCTTGCGCTGCTCCAAGGTCTTTCTCTCAAGCGTCATCCACTGCTCAGTTTTTTCCTTTAAAATCTTATCCACATATCCTCCCTTTCTGCTAAACCGTTTTAGAAATACTCTTTTTCGCCGTTCTCTTAAGATTTTCTTTAGTTTAGCGACAGCTGCATCTTTTGCACATCATCTTCTTTGCTGTCTTATAAATTTAAGATATTTTTATTTTACCGTATAAACAGTTTACTGTCGATGCAACTACTATGTGGATAAGACGTAGATTGTAGTTATTCATCTATTCATCAATACTTAGCTTCAGCAGAAAGTGGAAACAAAAAGTAAATATTGATCCGTATTTTTTCTTCTCATCAAAAAAGGGCACTGGTGCTTTTGAAAGAAAGAACACTCTAGCACAGGACTTCGCCTTATATCAAAAAGGCTTTTGAGTATTCCCAGATCATCCCACCATTGTTTCACTCTGACCTCTTCCAACTCAGTTAATTCCTGTAATTTCAATCTCATTTGTTCAAAATTCTTTATACAGTGATAGAACTGCTGATGTGACATCCAATCTCTTTTCTCTGCTTCTGTTACACTTTGACCTAAGATCTTATGACAATGCGCTTTAATAATACTTCGAATTGAATAAATCGCGTAAGGGATCATATCCTTCGTCAAGATTGCATGTGTATGCTGACATGATTTACAACGGATGCGCAAAATTTTCATATGATGTGTTTTCCACTGATAATAAGTATTCAAATCAATCCTGTTTTCCGACCCACTCTCATAACCATCATCTTCACTGACTAACAAATATCTCAAATATGTACCATAACGTTGCCACTGTCCCTCAGTATTACACACAGGACAGGTATACGGCCAATTTCCATAGTGTACCAAAAGCTCTTGGTAACTATCGACATCATAAGAAAAGTCAATGATCATAGCCACTCTCCTATGTTCTGCAGGGTATGGTTAAATTTACAAGTTTCATAAAGTGATGATTTTATTAATGCCCTAACGGGCTAGTACCTCATTGCTACAGGTTAGGATGGCTATATGCTATCAATCATATGCCTTATGGTGTCAATGCCCTCTCGGGCTGTTACCTCATTTCTACTAAAGTCGAACATGGAGGTGGATCTACGGGTTCACCGTGTCAATGCCCTCTCGGGCTGTTACCTCATTTCTACTGGGAATTGACAGTAGCCGTAGTCAAAAGGAACCTGGTGTCAATGCCCTCTCGGGCTGTTACCTCATTTCTACGGAGTCAAAGCTTTTCATTGATGCCCACGAAATGGAGTGTCAATGCCCTCTCGGGCTGTTACCTCATTTCTACGAAAGGAATTGGTCTGTTAGAGATGCTTCGTTGATGGGTGTCAATGCCCTCTCGGGCTGTTACCTCATTTCTACGGCTGTCTAAGCAACCTTTTGACTGGTTTTTTGAGCTTCGTGTCAATGCCCTCTCGGGCTGTTACCTCATTTCT
>CAUCWU010000262.1 GCA_958446555.1 uncultured Lachnospiraceae bacterium
AGAGAACATCAAAAAGCAGCTGTTAGAGGTCAACAATAAGGCAATCGAGAGTGCACCAGAGGATCTTATCATCAATACCCATGTGTGCAGAGGAAACTTCCATTCCACCTATGCAAGTAGCGGTGCTTACGACAGCGTAGCAGAGACACTTTTTGCACAGGAAAATGTAAATGCCTACTATCTTGAGTTTGACGATGAGCGTTCCGGTGGTTTTGAGTGCTTAAAGTCCGTCAATGGAGACAAAAAGGTCGTACTTGGACTCATTACAACAAAGTCACCAAAGCTAGAGGATAAACAAACCGTTATCGCTCGTATCCACGAGGCAGCAAAGTATCTGCCGCTTGATCGTCTGTATTTAAGTCCACAGTGTGGATTTGCATCCTGCGAAATCGGAAATAAGCTGACTGAAAAGCAGCAGTGGGCAAAGCTTGCACTGGTAAAGGAGATTGCAGAGGAAGTGTGGGGTGCCTAAACTGTAACGAAGTGGTAAGTATGGAGGACCCATGACTTTACAGCAACTTCAATATGCCGTGACCGTCGCTTCTGTGGGCACAATCACAGAGGCGGCAGAGCGGCTTTATATCACACAGCCGAGTCTGACGACTGCGATTCGTGAGCTGGAAAAAGAGATGAATCTTACGATCTTTATCCGCTCAAATAAGGGTGTGGCCGTTTCAAAAGAGGGAGAGGTCTTCCTTGGCTATGCCAGACAGATCCTAGAACAGACTGAGCTGTTAAAAGAAAAATATACGAATGAGCGTCGATGGGGCAGAAGCTTTTGCGTTTCTACCCAGCATTACTCATTTGCAGTCAATGCATTTGTCGAGCTCATTAAAAAATATGCGGGTGAGGAATATGACTTTAATCTTCGCGAAACGCAGACCTATGAGATCATTGAGGATGTGGCTCTGATGAAAAGTGAGCTTGGCATCCTTTATTTGGATGAAGAAAACCAGAGTGTGATCACAAGGACGCTTCGCGAGAAAGAGTTAATCTTCACCCCTCTTTTTGTTGCAAAGCCACATGTTTTTATCAGCAGTGAGCATCCACTTGCAAAAAAAGAATGTGTCGATTGGGAAGATCTCTTGCCCTATCCATATCTGTCGTTTGAGCAGGGAGAGCACAATTCCTTTTATTATGCAGAAGAACGCTACAGCCGCGTATTGCGAAAGAAAAATATTCGCGTGCGTGACCGCGCCACTCTATTTAATCTTTTGATTGGACTAAATGGGTATACAGTCTGTAGCGGTGTGATCGACGAAAATTTAAACGGAAAAAATATTATAGCAGTTCCTTTAAAAGAGCAGGGGGATATGCAGATCGGCTATATTCGTCACAAAAGGGCTGTGCTAGGAAGGCTCGCGGAAGCCTACATAGAGGCTTTAAAGGGGGCTACCCGGTAGGAAGTGTAACCCGGAAGTGTACGGGGATGAAACCCGGTAGGTTATGACTTCCGAAAGTTTTTAGAGGGCTTCCCGGTAAGCTATGAATGGGCTTCGAACGATGGCTTTGTCGGCGACCCTTGTTCCCGCGGCGCCTTCTACATAGTTTTTACGGAAATGTATTTTGAAAGCTACCGGGTTGCATTTCCTACCGGGAAAAAATAAAGTAAAAATAGAAAGGGACAAAGCAATGAATTTTAATTATTATGCACCGACCAAGGTGGTCTTTGGAAAAAATACAGAAAAGGAAGTGGGAACTCTTATAAAGGAGCAGGGCGCATCAAGAGTGCTTGTCCATTTTGGAGGAAAAAGTGCAGTTGCATCCGGTTTAATTGACCGGGTATGCCAGTCACTTACCGAGCAGGGAATTACCTATGAGACACTTGGCGGTGTCGTTCCAAATCCTCGTCTTTCAAAGGTAAGAGAAGGAATTGCACTGTGCAAAGAAAAAAATCTAGAATTTATTTTGGCAGTTGGTGGAGGAAGTGTCATTGACTCAGCAAAGGCAATTGGATACGGTGTCGCAAATGAAGGTGATGTCTGGGACTTTTATGCGAAAAAGCGTGTGCCAACTGCTTGCCTTCCGATCGGAGCAGTATTAACAATTGCAGCTGCGGGAAGCGAGATGAGCAATTCTTCTGTCATTACCAATGAGGAAGGCGGACTTAAACGCGGCTGTAATACCGATCTGTGCCGTTGTCGCTTTGCTGTGATGAATCCAGAACTGACATATACATTGCCAGATTATCAGACTCAGTGTGGATGTACCGATATTATGATGCACACAATGGAGCGTTACTTTAATATGAGTGACGACATGGAGTTGACGGATGGCATTAGTGAGGCTCTAATCAAAACGGTAATGAAGCATTCAAAGATTTTAAAAGAACATCCGGATTGCTATGAGTCACGTGCAGAGGTGATGTGGGCATCTAGTTTGTCCCATAATGGCCTGACTGGTTGCGGAACAGATGGCGGTGACTGGGCTTGCCATCAGCTAGAGCATGAGATAGGTGGTATGTTTGATGTGGCACATGGAGCAGGACTTGCAGCAGTGTGGGGCAGCTGGGCACGTTATGTCTACAAAGCACGTCCAGAGCGTTTTGCAAAATTTGCCAGAAATATTTTTGATATTCGGGAAACTGATGATGAAAAGGCAGCAGTAGCAGGCATCGAGGCAATGGAAGATTACTATCGAAGCGTCGGTATGCCAACCAGTTTGTGTGAACTTGGCATTGATGCGACCGAGGAGCAGATCAAAGAAATGGCCGACAAATGCAGCTTTTATGGAAAGCGCACAGTAGGTGTGATGAAGAAGATTGGAGCACCAGAGGCAGCACAAGTTTACCGCATGGCAAATGACAAGAGCATTCCGCTGTACTCCAGATAAGAATAAGTAGGAAAGATGAAATTCCAAGGAGAAAAAATATTATGGAATCAAAGCAAACAATTAAATTACATTGTATGGAAAAACGGACTGCATCTGGTTATGTAACATTTGGAAGCTATTGGGAAAAGGGTGCATTATCAATTTCAAATTTTAAGAATGATGGGATGGATTCTTTCGTATTACAAAATGAAAATAAAGAATCTATTCCAGTGCAGTCTCGTATAACAGCATGGTGGCCAGATGGAAGTATCAAGTGGGCAGCTCACACAGCAGATGCATCGAAGATGGGACAAGAGGTTTTATTGACAGCTCAGATTAAAGACAGTGGAAAGAATGAGGATAGGGAATCTAATTTAATAGGGGCAACTATCAACGATAACAAAAAAGACTCATGTTCTATGATCACCAGGAGAGACGATGACTGGCTGTATATAGACAATGGCGTCCTTTCTTTGAAAGTCCCAACAGGGAAATACAAGGCAGATACTTTGGCAGAGGATATTTTCTTAAATGGAAAGCTGCGCGTAAAAAAGGCATCGCCAGTTCTTTATCTTGAAGAACAAAGCCAGTGTGAGGTCATTGAAAATTTTGAATTAGATGGTCAGACAAAAGTGGTAAGAGCGTATTGTGCACAGATTACATCGGTAACAGTTGAGGAGGATGGTCCACTGGCTTTGACGATAAAAGCAGAAGGTTATTATAAAAAAGCGGACACTCAGAAGATGAGATTTTGTATTCGTATGTATATCCATTTGAATTGTGCAGAGATTCGTTTTGTCCATACATTCTTCTTTGATGGAAATGAACAAACCGATTTTCTGAAAGGTCTTGGTATTCGATTTGATACGATCTTAAAGGGACGTCCATATGAGCATCACATTCGTTTTGCAACTGATTTGTCATCTGATAACATAAATAGTGCGTCAAAAGACAACAGAGCTTCCATGAAACATTCATTTCACGAAGCAGCCATTTTACTAAATAGTTCGTATCCACGTTTGCAGCCAGATATTTTAGAAAAACAGTTGCGCGGTGAGACTTGGCAGTATCCAAAAGACAGTGCTGTAGAAGAGGCAGCGGCCAATCTTCCAATATGGAATCGCTATTTTCTCTATCAGGACAGTGCTGATCACTACAGAATCGGTAAGCAGACAAAGCCACAGTGCTGTGTATTAAGTGCTGCAGAAGGCAGACGTGCGCATGGAGCAATGGAGGTATGTGGTGAAAATGGAGGCATCCTTCTTGGTATTCGTGATTTCTGGCAGAAATATCCGTCTGGCCTTGAGGTGACAAATCCTGCTGGTGACAACGCAGCCTGCACGGCATGGTTTTATTCGCCAGAAGCAAAAAGTTTTGATTTTCGACATTATGATACGAGAAGCTACCAGATGACATCATACGAAGGATTTCCTTGGTTTGGTGCAAGCCCAGAAGGAATCGCAGTGACAAGTGAGTGCACACTTTCTGTAACATCCTCGTTGACAAAAGAAGGAGAACTTAGGGCTTTTGCAGATCATATCGAAAAGCCAGCTGTCT
>CAUCWU010000263.1 GCA_958446555.1 uncultured Lachnospiraceae bacterium
AGGATACCAAGGGGATTTTTTACGACAGAAAATTTTGAATTGCTTTCCAAAGAAAGGAAAACGTATATGAGAAAACAAATCAAATATAGGGTAATGGGATTGACTATGATATTGGCAGTTTTAGCAGGCGGCAGTGTGCAGTCATTTGCAGAAGCGGCATCAAAAGAAAGTCAGGATGCTAAACAGGATTCCCTTCCACAAGGATTGGAGTGGCTGACGCCATTTGATGAGACCGTCAAACTGGATGTTGTGGTCGGATGGTCTGTTGATGATAGTGTCAAGGCAGGCACTACACCAGAAACCAACTCCCTTGTCACCATCGCAAAGGACTATTTAAATATTGAACTCAATTTTTTGTGGATGGTTCCTGACGATCAATTTGAGGATCGTCTGGCACTTTTACTAAGCTCTGGTGAACTTCCGGACATTGTCACCGTGGCCGATGATTTTTATGAATTTCTGGACAATGACTGTCTGCGGGATTTGACAGATGCATATGAGCAATGCGCCAGTGAGGAACTAAAAGATGTGATGACTTCACTTGGCGATGATTTGACTAATTACTGTTCCAAAGACGGCAAATTGTACGGCATACCGGCTGCACTTGATCCGATTGAGGGGGTTCCGGGTCTATATTACCGTTCAGACTGGCTAGAGGCAGTGGGGATGGAGGAGCCTGACAGCATGGAAGCAGTCAATGAGATGTTGATAAAATTTGCCGAATATGGCGCCTCAATAAATGATGGCAAGAACGTGGCTGGTATTGGAACTGTTTCTGATGTGTTAAATACCAATTTTGCGTTAAATGCTTATTTTCAGGGATACGGTGCGTATCCTAATAAGTGGATCATGCGTGACGGTATGTTGGTAAATGGTACGGTGCAGGATGAAATGTTAGACGCGTTGAATGGATTGCGGGATTTATATGAGCATGGTGCTCTGGCACCGGATTTTGTCACTTGGAATTTTGACCAGCTTTCAGAGAAACTTACAAATGATCAGGTGGGGGCAGTCTATGGTACCTACTATGTCCCGGCATGGCCGTTAAACCAGAACAAAGATGCCAATCCAAACGCAGAGTGGGCAGAGATTGATCTGGCCAGTCTTGGCAGTAAATCAAAGCCCTGTATGGAACAGACAAGTCTGCAGTTTTTCAATGTCGTGACAAAGGATGCACCAGACCACGCAGAAGAAGCCTTGATAAAGCTGTTAAATCTGACATTGGCCGTGCAGGATCATTCTATGGTGGACAGGCGCATCTTTAATGGATTGGATAAAGCAGAAAATGGTGCTTCTGTGTTTTATCTGCCTGTATTTGTCTATTATCCAACGCCATGGGAACGATATCGCGAGGATGTGTGGACGGCGTATGAAAACAAAAACCGCGAATCACTAAAAAATGACAATGAAAAAGAACTGTACGATGCCATGGAGGACTGGCTGACAAATGGAAATCAGTCGAATAAACGCGGCACCTCATGGGGCCTATATGAGAGCCGATTATCGGAAGATATGGGCATTGCGCTGGGAATCAAAGCGCGTGAAAGCGGCTGTTATGAACCCGATTATTTCTATGGCGCAGTTACCAAAACACAGGCGAGGGCAGCTTCAACATTGTCTGACATGACAACTTCGTTTGTAATTGATTACATTCTTGGCCAGAAAACAGAGAACGACTGGGCAGGATTCAAAGCAAGCTGGAACGCTCTTGGCGGCTCAGACTGGACTAAAGAAGTCAATGAGCAGTACGCCGAGATTACGATAAATTAAATTAAAAAACAAGGAACAAACCAAAATAAACAAAAATAGGAGAAAATGATTATGGAAAAAGACATGTTCGGCATAAGCCGCCTTAAAGTAAATCTACATATGCACACGACACTTTCTGATGGCTCAAAAACACCAGAAGAAGCGGCAGAAATTTATAAAAAAGCAGGATATGATGTAGTTGCGATTACAGATCATTGGATTCATCGTGATAGTGGAGAGATTGGCGGTCTGCGTATTTTATCAGGAGCTGAATATAATATTGGCGGAGGCGATGCCAGCACTGGTGTATACCATATTCTTGGCATAGGATGCAGCAAAAAGCCAAATCTGACACAGGAGGCAGGACCACAAAAGATTATTGACGAGGTTCATCGCTGCAGCGGAATTGCCATATTGGCGCATCCGGCATGGTCATTAAATACGGCGCAGCAGGCAGCAGCACTTAGTGGTGTGGACGCTACTGAAATTTTCAACTCTGTATCTGATGAGGGTGAGTCCTCACGTCCATATTCTGGCGATTTTGTTGATACAGCAGCGTGCCAGGGCTTATTCTATCCGTTGGTTGCAGATGACGATACGCATATGTATAACGGCTGTGACGATACAAAGGCATGGATTATGCTTGAAGCCAAGATTACAGATTCAGATGAGGCACTATTACAGGCAATTAAAGAAGAAAAGTTTTACGCAACGCAGGGACCAGAGATTCATATTAGAAGAAATGGCGATGAGATAACAGTACTATGCTCACCAGTCAGCCGCATTTCCTTCTTTTCCAATGCCGTATGGGCGCCAGAGCGTGGTCATAGAGGAACAGGACTGACAAAGGCAGTATGCCATGTACAGCCATGGGAGAAATTTATACGTGCAGAGGTAACAGACGAACAGGGAAGAAAGGCTTGGAGTAAGGCGATTAGGCTGTATTAAGAAATATTGGAAAATTAATAGAGAGGGGGAGCAGTATGCCGTTACAAATTATTCGTAACGATATCACAAAATTAAAAGTAGATGCAATCGTTAATGCTGCAAACAGTTCTCTGCTTGGCGGAGGTGGTGTAGATGGCTGCATTCATAGGGCAGCAGGCCCAGAGCTTCTTGCAGAATGCAAAACATTACATGGATGCGAAACAGGAAGTGCAAAGATCACAAGAGGGTATAAGCTTCCTTGCAAGTATGTGATCCATGCTGTTGGTCCACGCTGGCAGGGTGGAAAATATCATGAAAAGAAACTTTTGGAATCCTGCTATCGCACATCACTGGAACTTGCAAGAAAATACGAGTGCGAATCTGTTGCGTTTCCATTGATTTCGTCTGGAATATACGGTTACCCCAAAGATCAGGCATTAAAAGTGGCTGTAGATACGATTCAAGACTTTTTGATGGAACAAGAGCTTCAAGTATATCTTGTCATTTTTGATCGTAATTCGTATCAGATCAGCGAAAAACTATTTGATGATATTGCTTCTTACATAGATGATCGCTATGTAGAAGAACATGTTGATTGGGCAGCGGAAGAGACAAGGTATCTTGCGACTGAGGAAGAGATAACTAGAGAGGAAGACGTTTTTCTAAAGGCAGTATATCCTGGAAAAAAGAAAACATTAGAGGAAGCGTTGAAGCAGCTTGATGAGAGCTTTTCGCAAATGCTTCTGCGAAAGATTGATGAGAGTGGAATGACAGACGCTCAGTGCTATAAGAAAGCAAATATTGATCGAAAATTGTTTTCTAAGATTCGCTCCGATAAGTTTTACAAGCCGTCCAAGACAACAGTTCTAGCATTTGCATTAGCGCTGGAATTGCCTCTTTCAGAGATGCGGGACATGCTTCAAAAAGCAGGTTTTGCGCTTTCTCATTCAAGCAAATTTGACATTATTGTAGAGTATTTTGTTGAACAGGGCAACTATAATGTCTATGAGATTAATGAGGCATTGTTTGCCTTTGATCAGAGCCTCATTGGAGGATAATAGATAACATTAAGTAGTAATATCAAATTTGAAAATGTCGCTTCTCATGCGACCATTCCAATAAAAGAAAATGTTATCATGTGGCTGTGAGGTAAAAAAACCAAGCAGCCATTTTTAGATGGTAATTAAAATACGCCTAAGTGGCGAGATAATTGGGAGGAAAGGCACATGAGAAAGGATTTGACAGAACTTGTTTTTATTATCGACCGCAGCGGTTCCATGAGTGGATTAGAGAGCGATACCATTGGCGGATTTAATTCAATGATTAGAAAGCAGAAACAGGCAGAGGGCGAAGCATTGATCTCGACGGTTTTGTTTGACAATGTGAGCGAGGTATTGCATGATCGCGTAAATGTGAAGGATATTCAGCCAATGACAGAACATGACTATACGGTACGAGGAACAACAGCGTTATTAGATGCAATTGGCGGAGCAATTCATCATATTGGAAATGTCCACAAGTATGCACGCCAAGAAGATGTACCAGAGCACACCATGTTTGTAATCACGACAGATGGAATGGAAAATGCCAGCCGGTATTACAGCAGCGAAAAAGTCAAGAAGATGATCGAGCGCCAGAAGGTAAAGTATGGTTGGGAATTTCTTTTCCTGGGAGCAAATATCGACGC
>CAUCWU010000264.1 GCA_958446555.1 uncultured Lachnospiraceae bacterium
CCTCAGAATTATGTTGATCTGACATCTGATAATGATGTAAAGCTTATGAACCGTATTCTTGATATGCTGGATGACGATGATGATGTACAGGAAGTATATCACAACTGGAATCAGCCGGAAGAGGAAGACGAGGACTAATTACGGTTTTCGCCTCAAATTGAATAGAACGAAAAAAAGCACAGCCGCTAGGAGAACCTTCGGCTGTGCTTTTTTTATGCTGGGTAAATTGTATTCGCCTCGGTCAGATTACCGAGCACATTGTCTAGATAGCGCTTTGCCAAATACTTTGCCATCGGCAGATTCATATCCAGATAGTTTCCGCAGGAGATTGCATCAGCACCTGGCACCTCGCCCTCGAAATTAGCCATAAAGGTGTACATTTCGCGAAGCAGATCTGCAATGTCCATCGGTTCGAGTGCGCCTGCAAGGATCAGATAAAATCCAGTGCGACATCCCATCGGTCCAAAATAGATAACGCGATCCTTCCATACTGGGTGATTTCTTAAGAAGGTTGCGCCAAGATGCTCCAGTGTATGAACCTCAGCTGTGTTCATAACTGGCTCCTTATTTGGTCTTGTCATGCGAAGATCAAATGTGGTAAGGGTTTCGCTTCCAACGGTATCGCGGCGAGAGACGTAGACACCTGGAACGAGAGTTAGGTGATTCACCTGAAAGCTTGCAATTTTTTCCATAATAAATATTGTATCCTTTCTATTTCAATCCACAGTCTGTAATTTCACAGAGTCTGACATGTCAGCAGATAGTATCTGCCAAGATGATTGTAATGGAAAATGCCAAGACTTGCAAGTAGCAAAAAAACTTCTGTGCTGCTTTGGTAAAAATGCATGGCAAGAGATTGACAAAAGTGCTCTATTTCGTCAAAAATGCAAAGAAATAACGAGAATATGATTAGAATTCATCAATTATTTCGAGTATGATAGAGATAATTACCGAATGTATGAGGAGGCAAATAGCTTCTTCAGGAAAGGGAGGATGAGATGGCAGAAATAAAAAAAGGTAGCTTCACGCTGCCGGGTGAAGCAGGCTTTGAGAGTCTGACATTAAAGATGGCAGAAAAGTGGGGGGCAGACGTAATCCGTGATAGCGACGGAACCAAGCTTTCTGATGATATTACAAAGGCAGGCTATGGCATTTATTCTACAATCTGTGTTATTCGTGCCGACAATGCGTGGGCAAAGGAGAATACAGATAAGCTGCAGCAGAATTTCCTGATGAGTGAGCCTGTCATGGCAGAATCAGATACTGTAGTAATCAGCCCATTAAAGGGATATTTTACACAGCAGTTTCGACTGAACAAGTCAGAGGAAGCACTTTCCTACTGGCAGGTATTCGACCGCACAACAGGTGAGGAGATTAAGACATGGAGCTTTGATGCAGAGAGTGAGACGGTTACAATCACTGAGGCAAAGCCGTGGCATAATTATACAGTAAACTTCTTGGCAGTTCGTATCTGGGAAGAGATTTCCATGTACAACCACATCACAAATGACTGGGGCGATAAGGAGCATCTGATGGCAGTAGACCCAAGATATCCAGAGACTCAGGCTCATATGATCGAGTGGATGACCGAGTGGTGTAAGAAGAATCCAGATACAACAGTTGTACGTTTCACTTCTATGTTCTACAATTTCGCATGGTTCTGGAAGGATGATAAGAATTGCAGAGATGCATTCTCTGACTGGGGTTCCTATGCGATGACAACCACTCCTCTTGCATTAAAGGAGTTTGAGAAGAAGTATGGCTATGCAATGACCTCTGAGGATTTTGTCAATGCAGGACTTTACACATCCACTCACAATGTTCCATCTAAGAAGTACAGACAGTGGATGGATTTCATCAATGAATTTGTTGTCAGCTTTGGAAAGAAGCTAATCGACATTGTTCACAGCTTTGGAAAGAAGGCATATGTCTTCTATGATGACAGCTGGATCGGTGTTGAGCCGTATTCCAAGCGCTTTAAGGAGTTTGGATTTGATGGTCTGATCAAGTGCGTATTTAACGGTTTTGAGGCACGTCTTTGCGCTGGAGTTGACGGTGTTACACATGAGCTTCGTTTCCATCCGTACCTGTTCCCAACAGGACTGACCGGAGAGCCGACCTTCGCACCGGGCGGAAATCCAAAGCTAGATGCAAGTCGCTACTGGGTAAATGTGCGCCGTGCACTGCTTCGTAAGCCGGTTGATCGTATCGGTCTGGGCGGATATCTTCATCTGGTAGAGCCATTCCCGGATTTCTGTGATTATATTGCACAGGTGGCAGATGAATTCCGTCTGTTAAAGAGCTTTAATGCTTCCTGTGAGCCGTACACACTGCCAGGCAAGATAGTAGTGCTGACTGCATGGGGATCACTTCGTTCTTGGATTTGCAGCGGCCATCTGCATGAGCATCCAGAGGTAGATTTAACCAATCTTCTTGATGCAATTTCTGGTCTTCCGTTTGATGTACAGTTTATGAGCTTTGACGATGTGCTAGAAAATGGAATCCCAGAGGATGTCAAGGTGATCATCAATGCCGGTGTCGCAAACAGCGCATGGAGCGGCGGCGATTACTGGAAGGAAGCAGGAGTCATCGAGGCATTGACTGCATTCGTACATAACGGTGGCGGTCTGCTTGGCGTAAATGATCCGTCTGCTGTATGGGCAAATGGAAGCTTCTTCCAGTTAGCACCTGTCTTTGGAATCGACAAGGATCTTGGCACCAAAAAGTGTATCGGAAAGTATGTAAATCCAGTTACAGAAAGTACATTTGCGATGGAAGATACACCAAATATCGGTGAATCAATGGTAGAAAATCCAGGCGTTTATTGCAAGAATGCAAGTGTAAACGTACTGGCTGCAAATGGAAAGACACCTCTTATCACATTGAATCAGTTTGGAAGTGGAAAGGCAATGTATCTGTCATCCTTCCGCGTATCAAAGGAGTCGACTCGTTTCTTAATGAGAGCGCTGCTGATACTGATGGGTGAGGAAGACAAGGTAAGAGATTATATCTGTGACAATCTGTACACCGAGTGTGCTTACTACGAGGCAATTGATAAGTTGGTTGTTATCAATAACAGTGCAGAAGAGCAGAAGACCGTGATCAAGACAGCAAAGGGTGAGGTAACCGTAGAGCTTGAGCCGTTTGCAACGAAGGTACTGTGAGAAATAAAAAATTTTAAAGGAGAATGACATGAAAATTTCATTTGATAAGGACGAGATTTTGTCTGCAATTGACCGAGTGGCAAAGAAGACAATGACAATGGATTTGACATGGGATTGGCCGTGTGGTGTTGCTTATTATGGTCTGGCAGAGGCTTACAAGGCAACTGGAAATACAGAGTACATGGAGTTTTTAAGAAATTGGGTAGACGAGTATATTGAGATGGGTCTTCCGTCTTGGAACGTCAACACCTGTGCAATGGGTCACTGCCTAATCACTCTGTATGAGTACACTGGTGACAAGAAGTACTGGGATATCATTATGAGTAAGATTGATTACCTTAGAAACGACGCACTTCGTTTTGGCGATCATGTTTTGCAGCACACTGTTTCAAGCAACAACGATTTCCCAGAGCAGTGTTGGGCAGATACACTTTTTATGGCAGCTTTCTTAATGCTTCGCGTTGGTTCAAAGCTTCGTATGCTTAATCCAGACGATCCGAAGGATGCAGCACTGTTAGAGTATCAGCCGCAGGCAATGGATATCATCAACGATTCCTTAAATCAGTATTACTGGCATATCCAGTATCTGCAGAACAAAGAGACAAGCCTGTGGTATCATGGCTACAACAACGTTCATAAAGATCACATGTCAGGTTTTTACTGGGGCCGTGCTAATGCATGGGCAGCATATACCATGTCTCAGGTAAAGAAGAATCTGTATGACTGGTATCTGTTCCCACCTTGCATGGACGTAGAGTGCTCACTTCGCGATCAGCTTGCAGCATTGAAACTCGTTCAGACAGAAAATGGTCTTTGGAGAACAATTCTCGATGATGATGAGTCCTATGAGGAAGTATCTGCATCAGCAGGTATCGCAGCAGCAATGGTAGAGATGAACAATCCGCTTCATGCAAAGTATGTTCAGAAGGCATTAAAAGGCATTTTAGATAATGTTTCCGCAGATGGAAGAGTATTGAACGTATCAGGCGGTACAGCAGTTATGAAAGACCGCGAGGGATATATGGGCGTACCGAAGGCTTGGATCCAGGGATGGGGACAAGGACTGGCGCTGGCGTTCTTTACGGCTGTTTTAAAGAATGCGTAATGTGACACGATAATTTATGAGGACTTCTTGATAGATGATCTACGCAGGCATCTAATCAAGGAGTCTTTTTTCTTATGTTGAAC
>CAUCWU010000265.1 GCA_958446555.1 uncultured Lachnospiraceae bacterium
GCTTACTATGTCAATGCTGCATTTCAGCCACAATTTGAGCTTGATGATGCGATGCGTCTTGCAAAGCAGCTAAATGCTGATATGAAGGTATTAACAGCAGATGTTCTTTCAAATGAAACAGTAGTGAAGAATCCGTCAGACCGCTGTTATCACTGCAAAAATGTTATATTCAATATGATTCTTGCAGAGGCGAAGAAGGATGGTTTTACCATACTGATGGATGGAACTAATGCATCTGATGCAGAAGATGACCGTCCAGGAATGCGTGTGCTTCGAGAGCTTTGTGTCTACTCACCACTTCGTATTTGTGGTCTTACAAAGACGGAAATTCGAAGACGTTCAAAAGAAGCAGGTCTTTTTACATGGGATAAGCCAGCTTATGCTTGTCTGGCAACACGTATCCCAACAAACGAGCGCATCACTGCAGAAAAGCTTGAAAAGACGGAAGAAGCAGAAAATTATCTGTTTTCTCTTGGCTTTACAGATTTTCGTGTGCGTTATTTAAATGACTCTGCAAAGATTCAGATGCCGGCAGCACAGATGACAAAGCTTTTAGAAATGCGAGAGGAAATTCTTATAGAATTGAAAAAATATTACAAAGAAGTGCTGCTTGATTTGCAGGCCAGATAAAAATTTAATTATATGGGGAGATAAAGTTGTGAATAGCGAGGCAAGACAGATACTAGAAGCAGTGAAGGCAGGAAGCATGAGTATAGATGATGCACTGCTTGAAATAAAAAAAGAGCCTTTTGAGGATATTGGATATGCAAAGGTGGATTTACACAGAAAAATTCGCCAAGGCGCAGCAGAAGTAATTTATGGTGCAGGAAAGACACCAGAGCAGATGATTGGAATTGTATCTGCTATGTTAAAAAATGGTCAGGATCACATTTTAATTACACGTTTATCATCAGAAGCGGCAGATATGATTAGTCAGGTACATCCATTGCATTATCACAAAGATGCAAGAGTTGGCATTATCGGAGAAATGCCAAAACCGACTGGAAAGGGAAAAATTGTTGTGGCGACAGGCGGAACATCTGATATTCCGGTAGCAGAGGAAGCAGCGCTGACAGCAGAAATTCATGCAAACGAGGTTGTGCGCCTATATGATGTTGGAGTGGCAGGACTGCATCGTTTATTAAATCATATGGATGAAATCATGAGTGCAAGTGTAATCATTGCAATAGCCGGAATGGAAGGCGCACTAGCAAGTGTAATAGGCGGCTTAGCAGATTGCCCCGTCATTGCAGTTCCTACAAGCGTAGGATACGGTGCATCTTTTGGCGGTGTTTCAGCACTTTTATCAATGCTTAATTCCTGTGCAAGCGGTGTATCTGTAGTAAATATTGACAATGGTTTTGGCGCCGGCTACTTGGCAGGAATGATGAATCATATGTAACTATTAATCATTTGAAATAAAGGAGAAAAAACAAATGAGAACATTATATTTAGATTGTGGAATGGGTGCAGCAGGTGATATGCTGACAGCAGCACTTTCAGAGCTTTTGCCTGATCAGGATGCATTTTTTGAAAAAATGAATGCACTTGGAATCCCGGGAGTTCATTTTGAAAAAGAAAAAACGCAAAAATGCGGTATTACAGGAACACACAGTAAGGTGACAGTAAATGGTGAGGAAGAGGAAAGCCTTGATGTGCATCATCATGATCACGATCATCATCATGACCATGAAGACCATCACCATGACCACGACCACCATCATGATCATGAAGACCATGACCACGATCATGAAGATCATCATCATGACCACGATCATGCGCATGGTGCACATCATCACCACAGCAGCCTGCATGATATTGAGCATATCGTAAGAGATCATCTGCCGGTATCAGATCGCGTAAAGGATGATATAATGGCAGTTTATCAGCTGATCGCCCAGGCTGAAAGTGCAGCACATGGTGTACCAGTTGATCAAATTCATTTTCACGAAGTAGGAACTATGGATGCCGTTGCTGATATTACAGCAGTATGTATGCTTATGGAGGAGCTTTCTGTTGATCAGGTGATTGTATCACCAGTTCATGTTGGAAGCGGAAAAGTACGCTGTGCACATGGTATTTTGCCAGTACCAGCACCGGCAACTGCTTATATTTTAAAGGATGTGCCGATTTATGGAGGAAGGATTCAGGGAGAGCTTTGTACACCGACAGGCGCAGCACTTTTAAAACATTTTGCCACAAAATTTGGTGATATGCCAGTTATGAAGACGAAGGCTATCGGTTATGGAATGGGCAAGAAGGATTTTGAGATGGCAAATTGTGTCCGTGCGATGTTAGGAGAGACAGCAGATGATGTAAGCCGTGTTTCTGAGCTTTGCTGCAACATAGATGATATGACTGCAGAGGAAATTGGCTTTGCAACAGAGACAATTTTAGCAGCAGGTGCTCTGGAAGTGTTTACTGTCTCCACAGGAATGAAAAAATCCAGACCAGGCATTTTACTTGAGGTGATGTGCCGTGAGGAAGACCGCGACCGCATGATTGAACTTATATTTTTGCATACAACTACGCTTGGTGTTAGAGAGCAGTTTTCAAGACGCTATACTATGACACGCTCTATAAAGACAATAAAGACTCCATATGGTGATGTGAGAAAGAAAGTTTCGACAGGCTATGGTACTTCACGTGAAAAGTATGAGTATGAAGATTTGGCATCAATTGCAAGAAAGCAGGGAATATCCATTCGCGAAGCAAGGCAGACTGCAAGTGACTTTGATAAATAAAAAAGCTGATTAGAATTTTTATTTATCAAAAAAAGGAGAATGATATGAGAAAAAAACATGTAAGAAATTTAACGGCAGGCTGTGCTGCGTTTATGGCGGCAGCATTTGTATTTTCAGCAGGCTTTTCAAAAACAGCATTTGCAGACGAAGCAGACAAAACTACACTTGTATATGGAAGCACTGACTATACACGCATTAACCCGGCAATGGATGAGCACTGCGAAATAAACGTGCTGTTATTTGATGGTCTTACTGATCATGATGGTGATAATCAAATTATTCCGCGTCTGGCAAAGAGCTGGGAGTATGATGAGGAGAATTTAACATACACGTTTCATCTTGAGGAAGGCGTCAAGTGGCATGATGGTGAGCCTTTTACAGCAGAGGATGTAAAATTTACATTCGAAGCAATTATGGATCCGGCAAATGAATCTGAGAATGCACCTGATTATGAGGATATAGAGAGCATTGAGGTGATTGACGAACATACGGTAGCTTTTCATCTTTCTAACGTTAATACCGCTTTTTTGGAATATATGACAAAACCTGTTATGCCAAAGCATCTGTTAGAGGGTGAAGATTGGCAGACATCTGACTTTTTCCGTGCACCAGTTGGAACAGGACCATATAAGTTTGTAAGCTGGGATGCAGGACAGACTATTACAATGGAAAAGAATGAGGAGTATTTTGCCGGTGCAGCTAATATTGATACAATTGTATTTAAGATTGTGACAGATGATAATGCAAAGGCAATGCAGCTATTAAGCGGCGAGCTTGATTTGGCGCAGATTACACCAAAGGAAGAATCACTTTTTGCTGATAATGACGAATTTAAAGTGTACGATATGACAACTTCTGACTACAGAGGCATTCTCTACAACTTTAATAACGAGTATTGGCAGGAAAATGCCGATCTGATCCCGGCAATCAATTATGCGATTGACCGTAAGGCAATCCTTGATGCAGTGTTGTTAGATAAGGGTGAAGTGGCATATGGTCCTCTGCAGCGAAATAAATATAACAATGAAAATGTGGAGCACTACGATTATAACTTAGAAAAGTCGGCAGAGATTTTTGAGGCAGCAGGATGCACACAAGATGCAGATGGCTACTGGTGCAGAAACAAAGAGAGAATTAGCTTTACAATTAACGCGACACCAGGTGATCAGGTGCGCATTGATATGGCGCAGATTGCAGCACAGCAGCTTCGCGAGGCAGGACTTGATGTAAAAGCAGATGTACCGGCAGGAGGAATCGACTGGGCAGGACAGGAGTGCTGCATCATTGGATGGGGATCTCCGTTTGATGCAGATGATCATACATACAAGGTATTTGGTACAGATAAGGGAGCGAACTATTCTGGATATTCAAATGCACTTGTAGATGAATACTTAACACAGGCACGTCAAACAGAGGATGAAAACGAGCGTAAGGAGGCTTATGCAAAGTTTCAGGAAGCATTAGCAGAGACACCGGCTTACACATTCTTCTGCTATATTGATGCGCTTTACGCAGCAGAGAATACGATTCAGGGAATAGATGAAGATACTGTATTAGGTCATCACGGTGTAGGCATTTTCTGGAATATCTGTGACTGGACAATTG
>CAUCWU010000266.1 GCA_958446555.1 uncultured Lachnospiraceae bacterium
TGATCTACAAAAATCGCACCATCATTTCCTGCACCAAGCAGATTCTGAACTGGATTTAACAGTGCCCAGTTTCTCCAACCATCTGCCAAAATCTCAAATCCTGTTGTCTTAACGCCATCAATCTCAGGATGCTTTGCCATATAGTCTTCAATAATCTGGAAATACTCGTCTACTGTATGAATCTGTGGATAGCCTGCCTCTTCAAGAACTGCCTTCTGAACATAAAATCCAAGTCCGCACTCAAATCCTGGTGCATTCTTTGTCACATCGTTCTTCATGGTTCCGTAGATTTCCATATTATACATATGACCATCTTCCTGAGTCAAATAATCCATTACCTGAGAATACATTGCATTCAGATTTTCATACTTTGGAATCTCATCCTCAAGTGGAATAAATGCGCCTGCATCCATCAGCTTTGTTGCTGCATCACCTGCAAAGATCGCATCTGGATAGTCGCCACCGGCAATCATAACACCAAGCTTCTGATCCAAATCACCTACTAAGTACTCAAACTTTAATGTCACACCAGTTAATTCCTGAATCTTTTTGATTACCGGATTGTCGTCAGCTGGTGCCACACCAGGGTCACGTACAAAAATTGTATAGGTAATCGGGTCGTCTGCATCTTCCATTGGTGTTAATCCACCATAAATATCAAGACTGCTTGCTGAAGTCTCATCTGCCATTGCTGGGATCGCTGCTAAGCTGCTGACCGCCATTGCTGATGCCAAAATCATTGTTAACATTCCACGCTTTTTCATAAATGCCTCTCTTTCTGAAACCACTTTCTCGTCTTGTGTGGTTTCTCTTAACTTGTTTGATGGCATCATTATACCGTGATTTTTCACAATCCTCAATCCAGAAAGCTTCGCTTTTATTCCACTTTTTAAACCATTTTTATTTGTATATCTTGCTCTCTTTGCAAATATTGCTTTTAGTTTCCTTTTTTCCTACGATACTCAGCCGGACTCATCCCCGTTTCTTCTGTAAAACGTGAAATAAAATATTTGCTGTCTTTAAAGCCAAGCTCTTCTGCTATCTCATAGACAAGCTGGTCTGATGAACCAAGAAGCTGCTTGGCTTCCTCCATTTTAAGACGATTCACATACTGCTTGAAGGTTTCTCCAGATGCTTGCTGTATTACGCGTCCTACATATACCGGACTGATAAAAAAGCGTGCTGCCACCTCTTTTGCCGAAAGCGGCTCTTTGAAATGTTTCTTTATATAAGACAGAATCTGTGACGCAGTTCCCTGCTCATCTACATTTCCTGTCGTAAGACAATCTGCCACCATTAAAAACTGATGCTTCACTGCTTTCTCCCACTCCTCATGACGCATATACCATGTACTTTCTCTCCAGTCAAATGTTGTCAGAGAAATCTGCGTATTTTGTGCATTTTGCAGTAAATCCTGCAGCAGATAAAAGAAGCGATAATTAAGCTCCTGAATCATGACAATATTTAATTTTTTCTGCACAGCCTGTGAAATAAGTGCCTCCATACTGTGCACGGCCGCCTCCTTATCATTTTGTGAAAATGAAGAGCGAATTGCATCAAATCCTTCTTTTTCCTGCTCAAGAAACTGTGCCTGTTCAGATACTTTAAGATCGCTCACTACTTTTTCTTCGCTCCAAAATACACTCGTCATCAGCTCATACAGATGACTGTCGTACTCGCTGCGAAATTTGTTTGCAGAAAAGTCAAAAATATGCTCGTCCAACAAAATAGCACAGCTAATACCCTGTGATTTCATCCGATGGCGCAGGTGACGTCCCAACAAGCTCACACTTGACTGATATGCATTCAGGCAATTCTCTGCCACCAGATAGGTCAATACGCACCCTCTGCTTCGCACAAATACGCATTGTTCGGACTCAAGCTCCATTTCAATACAGCTTCGCACCGCCTCATACAAATCCTTTTGCTCCATCCAAGATTCATTCTTTAAAATCATACAATGCATTAAGAAAGTGCCTTTCATCAAATCCCGCATCCCTGGCTTTTCGCTGTAAAGCATATTTTTTACTACATCTGCCTGCATTAAAAGCTTCTCATTTGCCCGATATGCATGACGTTTGTCAAGTTTTTCCCTTAGTTCTTCCAATTCTTTTATCAATTCATCCTCATCGAGCGGCTTAGTCAGATAAGCCTTCACGCCGTAGCGAATCGCTGTTCTTGCATACTCAAAATCGCTGTAGCCAGACAGCATAATGACAAATGGATGATACTCCTTCATCTGCTCTGACAACTCTTTTAAAAGTCCAAGACCATCTAAAATTGGCATACGAATATCGAGAAGCAGTACATCTGGGTGCTCCTGCCGTATTTTTTCGAGTGCATCCTGCCCATTTCTCGCTGTCTGACAAATGCGAAAACCATACATTTCAAAATTAATCACAGCTGGCAGACTGTCACGAATTGCTTTCTCATCATCTACAATCATAACGGTATACATATCCTGCATATTGTCCCCCTTCCTACGACACTTTCAATATCAAATGTCATACGATCCCCATAATATAATGACAATCTTCGATATACATTTTTTAAACCAACACTTTTTCCTTTTTCATCCTTTTCCTGAAAAGAAACCTTTAACGCCTCTAGCTTCTCTGCTGTCATACCGCCTCCATTGTCCTCAACTTGAAGATAAAGCATATTTTTTGTAAAGTCGGCTACTACGCTGATGCATACCAGGCGCTTATCTTCGATCGCTTCAAGGCCATGCACACATGCATTTTCAACAAGCGGCTGCAAAATCATCTTCGGAATTTTACACTCATAGGCCTCATCCTGCACATGAATTTCATAGGAAAACTCATCCTCGAAACGATACTCTTGAATATGAAGAAACTCATCTAAAAAGGCAATCTCCTCACGAACTGTAATGATATTATCATCCCACTCAATCAAATTGCGAAACATTTTTGCCATATATTTGATCATCTGAGCTGTCTCAATCTCCCCCTTCACGCGTGCCTTTAATCGAATGCTCTCAAGTGCATTAAACATGAAATGTGGATTTACCTGACTTTGAAGTGCCAAAAAACGTGCCTGATTTGTTTCCCTTTCTAACTGTGCCTGCTGTACCTGCGCTTTATATTCACGCTCAATCAAGTCCTCCAGCTGAGCACTCATACGATCCATACTTTTTTCAAGCACACCAAACTCATCCTGTGCTGTACTTGATTCTGCCTTTTTGATAAAATTGCCCTGCGCAATCTCATCGGCCTGCGTGACAAGACACTTTAGCCGTCTGCTAATATTTCCTGCCACTAAATATACACAACCAAGTGCAAACAAGATACTAACTGTCGCTAACAAAATCGACTGCACTCTGCTGGATCGAAATTCCTGTGAAATCGAGTTCATATCATAGATTCCATATAAAGTAAGTCCATAAGCAGAAAGCTCGCGAGACAATAACAACCGACCGCTTTCTTTGATGCCATCGCTATTCAATTTTGTCATCTCACCACTATTTGCATAGTCATTCAACGCTGCAACTACTTGATTGTTGGAATCTGTCAGCACCAAATTTTCAAACAGATTGGTCTCACGCAAAATCTCTAGCAAATCTTCGCACTCAACATCAATGCGAATTAATTTTTGGTAGGTATCATACAATCTGTAATAATCAAAAATGCGAATCACACTGAGACTTCTGCTATCCGATGTCCCAACGACCCGTCGCATCTCATGTGAGGTTCGAATATAGGTATTCTTCTCGCCACTTACCGGATATAAATTTACATAATCTAATGATTCTCCTAGTGAGTTTGGATCCATGTCTTCTGTCTTTCTCACATAGGAACCATTCATTAAAGTTGGATTATCGGTGTACAGACGAATCGTTCGAATATGATAGGGATATAAATTCATCTCTGAAAAGAGAACTTGAAAAGTTTCCTGATATTGGATCAGATAGTCTAACGCCTTTGTATAGTCCTTATCCAAACACTGATACAACGTCTCATTCGTTGAATAGCGTTTTTCAAGGGCAGCAGTCTCTGAGAGCACTGAGCGAATTTTAAGCGCCTTGTCATCAAGCGCATCGTTGACAGTTGCAAGCATTCGCTCCTGTATTCCACGTTCTGTTTCCAAATAAGAGACTGCCTGCTGAAAAATCATCGGAATCACGATGCCGATGCAAAATAACAATACCATTTTTTGAAAAAATGACACATTATAGAAAAAATAATGAATACTCTGTCTGATTTTTTTCACGTTTCTCCCCCTGCCTAACCTTTTCTCTCACTATAGCACGAGAGATTCGTCCTGGCAAGGGGATTTTAGGAATCTGGCGCGGGAATCCTCGGCCATTCAATGACCGAGATGAAAGCG
>CAUCWU010000267.1 GCA_958446555.1 uncultured Lachnospiraceae bacterium
GGGTTATGGAATCAAGTATCCAGCAGAGATGTTCTCCGATCCGATCATTCGTCCAGCATACTATCCAGTATGGGCAATGTCACTTGAAGATGGCAGCGCAGCTGCAGTTGCAAGCACAAAGATTACGGACGTGACCATGAAGTTTTATCCAAGATTAATCCTTGCTTCTGATGAGGCAGAATATGACTCTATCTGGGAAGATTTCTTAAGTGAGTTCAATGCAATTGATCTGGATGCATATCAGACTGAGATCGACAGACAGATTGAATTAAAGATGGGCAAGTAAATATGTGACTTTTGATAAGAGGAGGGTGCAACTTCCCTCCTCTTGTTTTATAAAAAAGAGCTGTGAGAAAGGGGTCGTGTCGATGAAACAGAAAAAACAAAAACAGCCGTTAAGTAAGACATTCAAAAAAATTGCAACAAACAAAGTTCTCTATATTATGCTGGTTCCTTGCATGATATATACCTTTATTTTTTCGTATTATCCATTAACTGGATGGATTATGGCATTTGAAAATTACAAACCGGCAAAGGGCTACTGGGAATCTAAATTTGTCGGATTTGATCAGTTTCGATTTTTATTCGAAGATATAGAATTCTGGAGAAGTATGCGAAATACATTGGCTATGTCCGTGATGAATCTGATATTTAGCTTTTTATTTGCAATTGTGTTTGCACTTCTTTTAAATGAAATTAAGTCTCTTCCGCTCAAAAAGATTACACAGACAGTGTCATACCTTCCACATTTTTTGAGCTGGATTATTGTGTGTTCTTTGATTTCCAAGATGCTTTCCACAAACGATGGTGCAGTCAATAACGTACTTATGAAACTGGGATTGATTAAAGAGCCTTTATTATTTTTAGGTGATCAGAAGTATTTTTGGTGGATTACTACATTTGCTAATATCTGGAAGGAAACCGGATGGAATTCGATCATTTACATAGCAGCAATTGCCGGAATAGATCAGTCTCTTTATGAAGCAGCAGAGCTTGATGGTGCAGGACGTTTTCGCAAGATGTGGCATGTCACACTTCCAGGAATCAAGTCCACCATTATCGTATTGTTAATTATGAATCTTGGCTGGGTTATGAATGCAAGCTTTGAGGTTCCGTATATCTTAGGAAGCGGACTCTTACAGGATGTATCTCAGACAATTGATATTTTCGTTTTGAAATATGGTATGAATATTGGAAACTATTCACTTGCAACAGCAGCTGGTATTTTTAAATCGGTGATCTCGCTGTTTTTGGTATTCTCAACCAATGCAATAGCAAATAAGATGGGCGAGAGCAGTTTGATGTAAGGAGGAATGAATATGATACGAAGAAGAAGACCACGCAAAAAATTTCATATTAGTAAAAGAGATTTGCGTCCAGGAAATATAATCTTTACATGCGTCAATACACTGATTATGCTGTGTGTGATTGTTGTTATGCTATATCCGTTCTGGAATACAGTTGCTGTATCATTTAATGATGCGCAGGATACGCTTCGCGGTGGAATCAAGCTATTTCCAAGAGTTTTTTCTCTGTACAGCTATCAGAGCGTATTTAAAAATAAGCTGATGCTAATAGCAGCGATCAATTCCGTGCTTCGAACCCTGATTTCAACTGTACTTGGCGTTATTATTGGATCAATGATTGCTTATGTATTATCAAGAAAAGAGCTAGTGGCAAAGAAATTTATCACATCATATTTTCTTGTTACGATGTATATTTCGGCAGGATTGATTCCGAATTATTTCTTGATGAAGGATCTAAAAATGCTAAACAGCTTTGCTGTCTATGTGGTTCCGGGTCTTGTCAGCGTGTACAATATCATTGTTATTCGTTCATTTATTCAGGGACTTCCAGAGAGTCTGACGGAGGCAGCTATGGTGGACGGTGCAGGTCATTTTCGATGCTATTGGCAGATCGTGCTTCCATGCTGCAAACCAGTGTTGGCAACAGTTGCACTGTGGTGTGCAGTAGGCGCATGGAATCAGTGGTTTGACACGTTCCTTTATTGTTCAAGCAAAGAAAACCTGACCACGCTTCAGTATGAGATGATGAAACTTTTATCATCTGCCACACAGTCAGGACGAGATCTGTCGAGTGTCTACGGAAATGGACAGCAGGTGGCAAACACGATCACACCAACCTCCATTCGTGCAGCTGTAACAATTGTTGCTTCTGCTCCAATCTTAGTTGTATATCCATTTTTGCAAAAATATTTTGTAAAGGGCGTAACGCTTGGTGCAACGAAAGGTTAATCATAAAAGAAGAATGGTTGCTTGCCAAGTGGCAAATTCGTTGTCAGTTTGATAAAAATTGCTTTCGATATGCGCTTGGTGTGCAGCCAATTTCTTTTTTGAATCTTCGGTTAAAGGAAGAAAGGTCGTGAAAACCGCAGGCAAGAGCAATTTTACAGATAGCATCATTTGTTTCGATAAGAAGTTGGGAGGCCTTCTTTAACCGAATCTGGTTTATGTAATCCCAGTAGGTATGTCCAGTACAGTTTCGAAAATGTCTGGCAAAATAAAATTTTGAGAGGCCGGTCTGTGTGGCAGCTTCCTCAAGTGAGGGAATGTGTTCAAAGTCGGTATCAATTTCAGCTAAAAGAGCTTGAATGGATATTATATGATTCTTACGAACATATGAGACACAAGCTTTTGAGAGAATCTGACCGTCTAATGCGCTTTTGGTATAGCAAATTAGAAACGAAAGAAGGCTCGAGTAGATCTCTAAAAGGCGAATTGGATTTTTGCTCCAGTAGAGTTCGGCGCAGTTTAGAATCGTTGTAATTTCGTTTTCATAGATAGTTGGGCAAAGATCTTGATTGATTAGAACTGCATCGGAAAAAGCATTGCGAACAAAGCGAAAATCATACATTGAAGTAAAGGGTGTCAGTTCAAATAAAAAGACAAAGCGAGAGCCAAGACCATTTGGACTGCCCTGTATTGAGTGTAAAGCGCCAGGTGGAATCACCAAAATATCGCCTGGCGCAAGATGAAAGATCTGATTTTGGACGGTTACAGTGTAATCTTGTTCTAAAACGGTAATCATTTCCGTCGCATTGTGCCAGTGCGTCATATATGGATCAGGCTGCTCATTATACCAAAAGCGAAGGGTTGCATTTGTGACAAAAGGAGGATGTTCATATTCCTCAGGTTCAGTGATTTGTTTGCCCTGAACCAAATCGGGTTGGGTGCGATATTGGATACGCTTGGATTCAGAAAGGGAAAATAGATAACTAGGATTCATGGGGGACTCCTTCCGACAAAGTTTTATAAGTTAGTATAGCATGTGTAGATTGGAAGTTCAATGCCAATTCAGTGAAAATCAATTGGACAGAAATTGAATGAAAAATTAAATGAATTTGAATTTTAAATTTATAAAAAGAAAGGTAGATCATAATGGAAGAAAGAACATATCGAAATCTGTTTAAAGAATTAGGTATCAGTGATGAAAAAGTAAATGAGCGACTAGAAAAGCTCATTTATACCTTTTTCTATGATGAAAATGAACGGCTGTATTTCCCTGTGGGGGACGATATGGCTTATATTGAAGATACAGGAAATAATGATGCACGTACAGAGGGCATGTCTTATGGAATGATGATTTGTGTGCAGTTAGACATGAAAGAGGAATTTGACCGAATCTGGAAATGGGCAAAAACATATATGTATATGGAAGAAGGCGAAAATGAGGGCTATTTTGCTTGGTCATGCCAGACAGATGGCACGAAAAATTCATATGGCCCGGCTCCAGACGGTGAGGAATATTTTGCTATGGCTTTGTTTTTTGCATCACATAGCTGGGGGGATGGAGAAGGCATTTTTGCATATGAAAAAGAAGCAAAAGAGCTGCTTCGCGCCTGCATTCATAAAGGAGAAAATGGCAGACCAGGAGAGCCTATGTGGAATCGTGAAAACAAGCAAATTTTATTTGTGCCAGGCTCAACATTTACCGATCCGTCCTACCATCTTCCTCATTTTTATGAATTGTTTGCAAAATGGGCGTATGAGGAAGATCGGCCATTTTGGGCAGAGGCAGCAAAGGTAAGTCGCCAGTTTATGAAGCAGTCAAGCCACCCAAAAACAGGTATGTCGCCAGAATATGCAGAGTTTGATGGCTCTCCAGTAAAGCAGGTCTTTTCATGGGGGCGTCACGATTGGTTTTACAGCGATGCCTATCGCACAGCAGCGAATATCGGACTTGATTATGCTTGGTTTCACACGGATATAGGACAGACGAAGGCAGTATCACGTTTGCAATATACGTTAGGTAGTTTAAATAAAGAAAATCCCTATATGACCTATGAAGTGGATGGCACAGTTTTAGACCAAGAGGCACTTCATC
>CAUCWU010000268.1 GCA_958446555.1 uncultured Lachnospiraceae bacterium
TTGGCTTTGGAACACTTGGCAACATGTTTCTTGTCGGCTATTCACTTCAGTTTTTCTCTTGGCTTTGGGGCATTGTTCTCCCAGCTGGTGTCATTACTGCTGATGGTGTCTTTGCTTCGATGGCTCTTCGCATCGGTGTCCTATTCCCAGCACTGATTGGCTTTATTTTTGCGGCTTCCTTATATATGGATGTTGACCTTGGAACTGCACCGTATGATGCCATTTCTTACATTGTCTGGAATACACTTCAAAAGAAGGGACACTCGATTCCATTTTCGTTTGTCCGTATTAGTTATGATGTCATTGTTGTCATCATCGCACTTCTATTTGGTGGAAAGCTTGGTATCGTCACTCTGATCATGGCATTCGCTCTCGGACCGGTTATTGAATGGGTCGGAAAGCAACTACAAAAAGTAATTGAAATTGATGATTGATTTTTGTTTATCCACATAAGCAAGTGGCTAGGAAAAGTAGTACTTCTCCTAGCCACTTATTTTTAGGCTTCTTCCAGCTTTTTTATCTTTTTAAATTCTCTTAAGACAAGTGTAATTGCAAGCACACCTGCAACACCATCTGCGATTGGACCAGCAAACATAACGCCCTCGATTCCAAATGCAAGCGGCAATAACAGCACAAGTGGGATCAAAAAGATAATCTGTCTTGTCATTGAAATAAAGATTCCCATTGGTGCCTTTCCGATTGACGTAAAGAAATTTGACGTCAGCGGCTGGATTCCATTTAAGAAGGTACAGAACATAAAAATTCTGAAATAGGAAACTGCAAACTGCTCATACAGCTCATCTCCGCTTCCAAACAATCCTGTGATCTGACGTGGAAACAGCTGAAAACCAGCAAAGGCAATGACTGCAATGATTGTCGCGGCTGTTGCTGCCAAACGATAGGTTTTCTTTACGCGATGGTACTGGGCTGCACCGTAATTAAATCCGATGATTGGCTGTGCTCCCTGAGAAATTCCAATTACAATTGCCATAAAGACCATGTTAACCTTTGACCCAACACCCACCACAGCAAGCGGAATATCGCTTCCGTAGATGGACAATGCTCCGTAATAGCGAAGGACATTGTTCATGGTAATCTGTGTCACAAAAATTGCCAGCTGATTAAAGCAAGCTGCCGCGCCAAGCGATACCACCATCTTCAGATAATGAAGCTTCGGAATAAAATCATGGAAGGACAGCTTCACTGTATGGAATTTTGGCAGATATCCAAGCACCAACAGTGCTGAGAAAATCTGGCCGATAATCGTCGCCCATGCTGCTCCGGCGATGCCCCACTTAAATACAAAGATAAATAATGGGTCTAAAATCGTATTGATGATTGCACCAGACAGAGCCGACAGCATAGAAAAGGTTGGCTTTCCATCGGCACGAATTAGATGACTTCCACCGGTTGTCAGTACAAAAAATGGCATTCCAAGCGATGTGATTCCGACATATGTAATTGCATAGTCCATCACATCGGCAGTTGCACCAAATGCTACGATTAATGGGCGAAGAAAGATTCTTGCGACAACGCAAATTACAAGACCTGCAATGATCAGGCTTCCAAAAGCCGTTCCTGCAATCTTCTTTGCATTCTCCTCGTGCTTTCTTCCCATTTCGAGGTTAAAATTGGATGCGCCGCCAATTCCAAGCAAGAGTCCCACTGCCGTGGCAAGAGTCGTCAGTGGAAATGCAACATTTGTCGCTGCATTTCCGTACATGCCAACTCCCTGGCCAATGAAGATCTGATCTACAATGTTATACAGTGCAGATACTAGCATACTGATAATTGACGGTATCGCAAATTTCACAAGCAGCTTGCCAAGAGGCGCACTGCCAAGTGGATTTTGTTTTACCTCCATCTGTTAATCACAGGATACCCTGTCTATAATCTTTGATTTAGACGAGGGTGAATGTGTCGGACACTATAAAGAAACTTCCGCGTTATGTGTCTTATCACTTCCCTGTTTCTCCTTTCTATACTGCTTCTTCTACTTTTTTCCAGCCAGTATTATAGTTTTTACTAATGATTTTACATTTATTTTTTGCCGCACTTTTACGACCATCGTGTGCTAGATGCTCAAATTCAATGTTTACAATGAATTTGATTGTCCCGTCTTTGGTTTTGTAATGGCTTTGGTGGGTACCATGTACTACCAAAATTTCGCCTTTATACTCAACAAGGCTTCCTGGTTTTAATTCCGTTCTCCTTCGACGAATGGTTACTCTGCCTTTGCTGATCTTCTTTTGACGGAATGGATGTAGATTTTCATGATCTTTCTTATGATTTCGGTTGATCCTTCCGTTTGTCAGCTCCTGTCCTTTTTTTAAAGAATCATCTCTAGCATCTATATAGACAGCATCGTAAAACTTCTGCAGGATACGGTTATTTCGACGAATCTTTTGATAATGCTGCTCTTCTGTTCTGAGTTTCGGAAAAAACATGCCCAGGCAATATGCATCATTCGTGTGACTCTTTAGAAGGGAGTGTTGTTTTCGAACGACACTGGTTTTTGTACCGTAAGAAATATGGAACTCGACACTAGGCACTTTCTCCTTCAACCTACGAAGCAATTCAAATCGCACTGTGTTCATGAATGTAGCTGAAGCAAGACTTTTCACCTCTGGCTTTGCCCCATACAGTTTTCCCCCAGGTTTGTGGTTTTCTGATGTATGACACTGCTCACAGCAGGTTGCGAGATTATCCAATCGATTGGAACGATCCTTTTTCCAATGCTTTTATGAGTGCCAGATCAAACTGACCCATTTCAAAAATAGCTCTTTTAATTGGCATGGCTTGGAAAAAGCGCAAGAACAATTGTACCTGTACATCAACCTTATGATCAAGTGATGGTGGCAACCATACATGTCCCATCTTTTCTGCTTTATGGACTTTCCTTACACGATTATCAAACCGTGCAGCACGGTAACGCTTGCGATTTCGTCTATTGTGGCGGTATTTACGCCTATCATTATGCTTCTCTGGCTCATCTGAGAGCAGATCGCGTTGTTCTCGGACGAATTCTCGCTTTTGGGAACATATGGAGATTCCAACGTGCAGATAGCCCGTATCGCTCTTATACTCAATTTCCTGCACATTCCCCTCTGAACGATCAAGAATCATGATCGTAAAGGGACAATGTTTTTTTATTTTTGCCTTTCCGCTTCGTAGCAACCTTCTTGCCCGATAGGGACTTGTTGGCATTAGTGGATTGTTTGTATTTGTTACAACTGCTACTGAATTCATTTGTTCCTTTCGTGGCTTACGCCATCTGCATCTAAACGGGATTTCACCAGGAAATCCCGCCTAGATGTCTCTACACCCATATCCGTCTACTTACCCCTATGAAAGCAGGCAAGCAAACGAACCGAGTGCGTGTTTCACATCCTCACTGTTACAGACGGTTTTGGGTGGCAAAGCCACCGTGTACACAGCACTTTTCCTACCCTAAGAAATGTTTAACCGTGTACCGCAGAGCAAGGAGCGTGTGAAGTACTCAACCCGGTGCCTATAAGATTCATCTGTAACGAAATTACTGAGTAATCAATCAGGCTTACAGTTCAATAAGAAAACGCGATTTTTTCTTTTTTTTGCAAGCCTCACCTAGAGTCAGCGGACTGACTTAAGCGTGGTTATTGATTTCTTTGCCTTTCCTGTCTTCTTGTCAATCTCAGTCTTCTTTGAGGAGCGCTCCTTTCCAAAGAATCCCTTTGATTTTTTATCTGACTTATCGGATTTTCTCTTTGCACCATCCTTTTTGTCAAACTTCTTATCGTACTTCTTGTCAGATTTTTTATCTGACTTTTTATCCTGCTTATCAAATACGCGCTCGTACTCGCGATCTGCATTTTTTTCGGACTTTCTTCTGTCAGAGCGCTTGTCATAGTCTCTTCTCTTCTTGTCGGATCTTCTCTCGGATCTTTCAGAGTCCTTCTCGAAGCCCTCCTCATCTTTTCGATCAGACTTACGTCTGCCTGGGCGACGAAGCATATCAAGCACATCCTCATCGGTATGTCTGCGACGACGTCTTCCGTCCTCACCGCGTCCGTCTCTTCTACCTCTACCGCCTCTCTCAGCGCGCTTCTTTTTCATCTCTTCGATGTAATTTTCTGCCGGAATCTCTTCCATATCCTCACCGAGGTGAAGCTTCAAGAAACCTGCACACAACTCCATTGCTGTGATGTTTTCTTCCTCAATCTTATCCTCAACCTTCTTCTGAAGAGCTGAAAGATCGTTGTTTGCAATCACTTCCATAACCTGATCAAAGATCTGGCTTGCCTTTGCCTGTGTGATATCGGCAACAGACGGAACCATTCTCGGCTTGATCTGG
>CAUCWU010000269.1 GCA_958446555.1 uncultured Lachnospiraceae bacterium
ATTATGGCAAAGTTTGAAGATCTGCTTCAGGCAGTAAAGGTTCATGAAGTGCTGAAATCCAAAGAAGAGAGCGAGAAGAAGAGCAAAATTTGTTATGTAGTAGCAGCAATCGCAGTAGTAGCAGCAATCGCAGGTGCAGCATACGCTCTGTATCGTTATCTGAAGCCAGATTATTTAGACGATCTGGATGATGATTTTGATGACGACTTCGATGATGATTTCTTTGATGACGATGACGAAGAAGCATCAGAAGATGAGAAGGAAGACGCTGAGGAGTCTGATGAGGAAGAAGAGTCTGATGATGAGGAAGAGTCCGAAGAAGAGGCAGAGAAGACTGAGGAGTAATCAGAATCGGAATCAGTAGCTTCAGTAATACTGAGGTTTATAAGCATTCTTAGTTAAGTTATGAATGTGCAAACACAAAAAAGATATCCCCGCCGCATTCCGGCGGGGATTTTTACTGAATGAAAAAGGAGTTACGCAATCTATGAAAAAAGGTGAAATTTATGAGGGCAGTGTGCAGGAGGTCCTTTTCCCGGATAAGGCTGTCGTTGTGACAGAAGATGGGGAGATCGCTCAGGTAAAATATGGCATTCCGGGACAGAAAATTCGTTTCCGCGTAAAGAAAAAAAGAAAAGATAAAATCGAAGGTACCTTACTTGAGGTATTAGAGCAGTCCCCTGATGAAGAGACAAGTGCTTGTGAGTGGGCAGGAAAATGCGGAGGCTGTTTATACCAAACACTTCCTTATGAGAAGCAGCTTGCCATCAAAAAAGCCCAGATCAAAGGCATGTTAGATAAGGGTGGCACTGACTATGAGTTTGAGCAAATCGCAGCAAGTCCAGTTGTCTGTGGCTATCGCAATAAGGTAGAGCTTACTTTTGGCGATTCCTATATGGGTGGACCATTGGCACTTGGTATGCACCAGAGGGGAAGTTTTTATGATATTGCAGGGGTAAAAAGCTGCCAGATTATGACACCAGATATGCGCATGGCTGCCGATACTGTACTTGCTCATTTTACAAAATTAAATATTCCATTTTATCACAGAATGCGCCACGAGGGTGTGCTTCGCCATTTGCTTCTTCGTACAAGTGCAGCGACGGGAGAGCTTTTAGTTGCGATTGTCACTTCATCACAGGGCGATGCGTCAACAATGCAGCTTGAAACATTAACCGAGACACTAAAAAATCTACCTTGGGCAGGTACACTTGCAGGTGTGCTTCATATCACCAATGATTCACTTGCAGATGTCGTACAGAGCGACAGCACTGAAATCTTATATGGAAAAGATTGGATTACCGAGAAATTATTAGGATTATCCTTCCGTGTCACACTGTTTTCCTTCTTCCAGACAAACTCAAAAGGTGCAGAGGTACTCTATCAGACCGTTCGTGACTACATTGGAGAAACAAATCAGAAGGTAATCTTTGATCTATACAGTGGAACTGGAACAATCGCTCAGATTTTAGCACCGGTAGCAAAGCATGTGACAGGTGTGGAAATTGTAGAAGAAGCAGTTGAAGCAGCTAAAGTCAATGCTGGATTAAATGGGCTTGATAATTGTAGCTTTATCGCTGGAGATGTCTTAAAGGTAATCGACGAACTGACCGAAAAGCCAGATTTGATTGTACTAGATCCACCTAGAGATGGCATTCATCCAAAGGCACTTCCAAAGATTATCGCATACGGTGTTCCTGTGATCGTTTATGTTTCATGTAAGCCAACCAGTCTGGTTAGAGATCGTGAGATATTAGAGGCAGCAGGTTATCATATGACAAAGGCACGGGCAGTTGATATGTTCCCGGCAACCGGAGGAATCGAAACCGTCGCATTGTTTGTTAAGCAGTAAAAATAGTGAGAGAAGGAGAAGTATAAGTGAAAAATTCAAAGAGAATTTATACAATTGATTTAGCCAGAACATTTGCTATTCTTTGTGTGCTACTGACACATGCAACAGAATCGGTCTATGATTTTTCCTCTGATTTTTTGTGTACAGCACCAAACCGAGTTACAGTTTTGGGCGTCTTACTTCACACAATTGGAAGGTTAGGGGTACCTGTTTTTGTTATGCTAACAGGTTATTTAATGTTGGATAGAGAGTATGATCAAGAAAGAACCATTTTTTTTTATAAGAACAGTTTTTTTCGATTACTTCTAGTGACAGTAATTTGGATTGTAATTTATTATTTTTATTCAAATTGGTGGAATCAATCAAGCTTTGATCTTCAAAAATTAATTGAGCAGATCCTGTTTTTTCGCACACCATCAGCAAATCATATATGGTATATGGGAACGATTTTAGGTGTTTATTTGGTGATTCCTTTTTTGGCTACTATATTAAAAAATATAAATAAAAAGGTACTGTTGTTTGTAATAGGATTTTCATGCATTTATTTTTTTGTTCCACCAACAATTAATGTATTTCGTAGAGTAGAGGATGGCATTTCACTACAGTCACAGTTTAATCTAGGATTTTCAGGAGGCTGGTATGGAATTTTAGCGATAGTTGGATGGATGATAAAGAAGGGATATTTTGATCAATTAAAGACTTGGTGCTATTTACCACTAGCATTTGTCTTTCTCATTCTTACAACGGCTCTTCAGGTATATTCGATCCGAAATGGAATCGTATTTACGGTATGGTATGATTCAATTTTGCTTAATTTGTCATCGGTATTTTTCTTACTATTTTTACTTCAAATTAAAAAATCAAGATGTAATAAGATTGTGATGTGGATTGGATATTCAAGTTTTGCTGTCTATTTGATTCATATGACAATTATGCCATCTGTCGCCAAAGTATTGAATGAACATGGATTATTAGTATCGCATTTGCAGAAAACATTGGCAATCTTCTTAGCAACATTTTTTGTGTGTGAATTTGTCGTCTTTTTATTGAGTCGAAGTAAAAAAATTTCAAAAATTTTATTTGGAATGAAATAGAAATGCGATCCGCACTTGTTTTTCTGAATAGTCCGAGGTAAAATATATGAATATGTCTACGGTGACTGGCAAGAACTTTATCAGAAACTGGTAGACGGTGAGATTGACTTGATGGCGGGAATCGCATACGGTGAGGATCGCACAACACTGGTTGGATTTTCAGACTATTCGGTGTTAAATGAAACATTTTATAAAAGTAAAATATTGAAGACACCTGTGAGATTGATAATGGCTTACGGGTGTCTTTTAATTAGGCTTGTTTTCTGATAATGAAAATGCTATAATACTTGTTAGCAGGCATGCGTCAGGCACTGTTTAGATGAAAAGAAAAATTGAAGTTAAGGGAGGAAAAAAATGAATAAGGAATTTCATAAAGGAAATCGTGAGCGCCTTTACCGTATGATGAAGCCACATTCGTTAATGGTGTTATTTTCCGGAAAGGAAAAGACAAAGACAAACGATGAATATTATCCGTTTTATGCGAACCGATCGTTTGTCTATTTGACTGGACTGGAAAGTAAAGAATTTGTGCTAGTAGCCAAGAAAGAGGACGAAGCAGTAACAGAGATGGTATTTGTACTGCCATCTGATCCGTTAGCAGAACGTTGGACTGGACGTCGTCTGACAAAAGAGGAAGTGGCCGAGAAATCTGGCATTGAGCAGATTTATCCAAATACAATGTTTGAATCCATGTTTCATCGGATGGCACTTAGTGGCAATTATGAGAATCTGTATTTGGATCTGTATAAGGCAGCAGCAGATGGCGATGAGACACCAGCATTTGCTTTTGCAAGAGAGGCAGCAAAGACCTATGCTTATTTAAATGTAAAAAATGCAAATGAATTAATCAGCGTGCTTCGAACCATTAAGCAGCCGTGTGAGATTGAGGCAATGAGAAAGGCGGAAGAGATCACAAAGGCCGGTATTACTGCAATGATGAAGGCATCTAAGCCAGGCATGTACGAGTATCAGTATAAAGCTGAATTTGATCACGCTTTGGGCCAGTTTGGGCCACAGGGACCGGCATTCCCTTCGATTATTTCAGCCGGACAGAATAACTTCTGTATTCATTACTATAGCTATACCGGACAGGCCAAGGATGGAGATATGATCTTAAATGATGTTGGCGGTTATTACGATAATGTAATGACAGATGTCTCTAGAGGATGGCCGTGTAATGGAAAGTACAGTGATAAGCAACGCCTCTTGTATGAGTGTGCGTATGCAACGTCAAATCACATGTTTGAAATGATCAAACCAGGTATGAAGATGGTAGATGTGGATGGCACAATCCGCAGATATAACGCAGAGCGTCTAAAGGATGCAGGTGACACGGTTTGACTTGGTTGGGATATCAAGGTCATTGCATACCTTCTCCATCCACT
>CAUCWU010000270.1 GCA_958446555.1 uncultured Lachnospiraceae bacterium
GAAATCTTTTTTTAAGAGGGATGGTTCCACTGATTGGTTATAAAACAGCGACTGTAAGTTATGCACGTAAAAAGCGATTGGCAGGAGAAAGCAAGTACCCTCTAAAGAAGATGTTATCATTTGCATGGGATGGAATCACTTCCTTTAGTATAAAGCCAATTAGCATGATTATGACACTTGGTGGAATCATTGTGTTATGCTCGGTTGCAGCATTTATATATACATTTGTTTCATATTTTATGGGACATGTAAGTCCGGGATGGTCTTCTTTAATGATTTCAATATGGTTTTTAGGCGGAATTCAGATCCTAGCGATAGGTGTGGTAGGAGAGTATGTAGGAAAAACTTACATCGAAAGTAAAGAACGCCCGCGATATAATATAGAGGAGTTTTTGAACCATGAGAAATAAGCATGTGCTAAATAGTGAGAGGCTTAGCGCTTTTTTTGAAAAAATGCCGCGTCTGTTTAGTGTAATATTTTATATTTATATAGCACTTGCAGTAATTCTTAATGTATGTGTAGACAAAAAAATAAATAAATATTATGTGCCTAACTTTTTGAAAGTATCTAATGTTATTGTGATTGCATGTTCGGTTATTATTTTACTAGCAATCGTGAAAGGAATAAAAAGAAACGAGAAGAAAAAAGAAAAAGTTTTTTCACAAAAGCAGTGGTACTGTAAGACTATATTTATTTTTGGAGCGCTTTATATTGTTCAATTGATAATTTCGTATTGCATTTATTTTAGAACTGGTTGGGATGTTTCTATGTTGGTAAAGAATGCAGAAAATATTGCACTATATGGAGCGAACGGTGTTGAAGAAGCTTATTTTTCAACTTATCCCAATAATTTGGTGGCGGTGTATACATTAGTATTTTTCTATAAAATAGGAAATATTTTTTGCAAAAATAATCCGTATATAGTACTTGTAGCAGCAAATAATTTGATTGTAAATCTTTCGGTATTATTATCAATTTTATGTGTATATAAAATCGAAAAGAGACAGTCAATAGCAGTATTTGCAATGGTATGTGGCAGTATCTTAATTGTTTTGTCGCCATGGATTGTAATTCCATATACGGATACGTTGGGCATGATTTTTCCAGTGGGTGCAGTTTTTGCTTATTTGCATTGTGAAAAAAAATATTTAAAATATTTTTTATTTACATTATTAACTGGCATTGGATATTTATATAAGCCGACGATTATTATTTTATTAATAGCGATGGTAATTATCAAAATGCTTGAATGTTTAAGTAAGGTGGTGCGCCATACTATAAATATAAAAATGCTGCTGCAAATAGGCGTAAGCATGTTGGTGGCAATAATATGTATGTCTGCAGTTAATCAAATCGTACTAAAGGTGAATAAGACAGCATTAGATGAAAATAAATCAATGGTGATGACACATTATTTTATGATGGGGTTGAATACTGATTATGATGGTGTATTTTCAGAAGAGGATGTCAATTATTCTAAGTCTTTTAGTGATAAGGAATCACGCCAGGAAGCAAATTTAAGAGTTATCAAACAAAGATATCATGACATGGGACTGTCAGGTTATTTAAATTTGTTATGTAAAAAAACGCTAGCAAATTACGATGATGGAACATTTTCTTGGTCACGAGAGGGCGGATTTTATCAAGAAATTCCTGAACGTACCAATATTCTTGCTAAGGTTTTACGCAAATTGTATTATTGGAATTTAGATAACTCTCAATATCAAATATTTGCGTTTATTGAACAGGTGGTTTGGTTTTTAGTGTTACTTAGTATTTCTTGCTGTATCTTAAAGGGAGAGCAAAAAGAAATTGAAAATTTTTTGGCATTAACTTTACTGGGTGTTAGTTTATTTTTACTTTTGTTTGAATGCAGAGCAAGATATCTTTTTGTTTTTTCGCCATTATTTATAATTCTTGCAAGTATGGGATTAAGGAAAATTTGTTGTTTGTATAAGAAAAAATCTATTTGATAGTTGCTGTATTTGCGCAAGCGATTATTTGAAATGCCTCTTGTCGAAATTGTTTAAACAGGTTATACTGTTTAAGTCGAGGAGGTATGCATATGGAAACAATTAAAAATGTATTAGTTGGACAGTCGGGTGGACCGACCGCAGTGATTAATTCAAGTCTTGCAGGTGTCTATGAGACAGCAAGAGCGATGGGCGCAGAGCATGTGTATGGTATGCGCTATGGAATTCAGGGGCTTTTACAAGATCAGATCGTTGATCTGAATAAATGTCTCAGTGATAAGATGGACATTGAACTGTTAAAGCGCACACCAGCCAGTTACTTAGGCAGTTGCCGTTTTCGTTTGCCAGATGTGGATGTGGATGAGGGACCATATCTGCAACTGTTTTCTATGTTTGAAAAGTATGAGATCGGTGCCGTATTTTATATTGGTGGAAATGATTCAATGGATACAATTGCGCGACTTGCTTCTTACGGTGCAAAGAAAAATAGTAGCATTCGTTTTATAGGTGTGCCAAAAACAATTGATAATGATTTGATGTTTACGGATCACACACCGGGATATGGAAGTGCGGCCAAATATATTGCGGCAACATTGAAGGGAATCATCTGTGATTCCAGTGTCTATGCGATTAATAGCGTAACGGTTGTTGAGATTATGGGACGACATACCGGTTGGCTTGCTGGAGCAGCGTGTCTTGCAGCTGGAGCAGATTGTAGCGGTCCGGATTTGATTTTACTTCCAGAACGTCCATTTGATTCGGATGCCTTCTTGGCAAAAGTGGCAGAATTAGAGAAAGAGAGACACACGCTTGTGATTGCAGTGAGCGAGGGCGTAAAAAACAAAGAGGGTGAGTTTTTGTGCGATCTTGTGTCTGGACCAGGTGCTATCGATGCATTTGGTCACAAGGCAGCTCTTTCTGGAACGGCTCGCTATTTGGCAGATCTAATTCGTGAGCATCTTGGCTGTAAGACAAGAGCAGTGGAACTTTCTGTTTTGCAAAGATGTGCATCGCCACTTGCAAGTCGAACTGATATCACGGAGGCTTATCAGGTAGGTGGGGCGGCTGTAGAAGCAGCTTTTCATGGTGAGACAGGAAAGATGTGTACAATAGAGCGTATTTCGGATATTCCATATTGTACAAAGACGAGTTTGGCAGAGGTAGGTCAAGTGGCAAATAAGGAAAAATGTGTGCCAGACAATTGGATTCGCAAGGATGGCATGCATGTGACACCAGAATTTGCTCGTTATGCTAGACCACTCATTCAAGGAGAACTGCATCCGTTTTATGTAGATGGAGTGCCGCGTCACTTACATCTATAATCAACAACGCAAGATGGAAGCTAGGAGAAACGATATGCAGGAAGACACAATCATTCGCAAGCACATCATTTTTTATGGTAGAGTGCAGGATGTCGGTTTTCGCTATTACTCCGTCCATAAGGCAAGGCAACTTGGCCTTGCCGGTTGGGTAAAAAATTTAGACGATGGAAGTGTTGAGATGGAGGTACAGGGGCGAGAGCCTGAGATTGACCAACTGATTCGTTTTCTGGATGGTCATCTTTGGATTCGCATTGATGCGATGGATGTTACTCGTATCAATTTTATTCCAGATCATGATTTTGTGGAGCGATAAGTGAGGGATCGAATAGGTGGAGGTTATTGAAGTAGTATGTGGTATGTAATTCAGACGAGCACCGGAAAGGAAGAGAAGATTAAGCTTGAGTGTGAACAGCGAATCAGTAAGGAAATTCTTTCGCACTGTGTCCTTCCTTTGTATGAGGAAAAGATCAAGTATAAGGGGCAATGGCATATTCACAAGAAAAAGCTGTTTCCAGGATATCTTTTTCTTATTTCGGACAATCTGGATGAACTGTATAAGCAGTTGAAAAAAGTCGAGGCGATGACAAAGCTTTTAGGAACTGGAGATGATATCATTCCACTGACACAAAATGAAATTGATTTTCTACTTCGTTTTACCGGTGATGAGGAACTGGTGAAGATGTCTCAGGGAATTATTATTGGCGATAAGGTGACAATTTTGTCTGGTCCTCTTAAGGGGATGGAATCTACAATTAAAAAAATCGACCGACACAAGCGAAAGGCTTGGCTGAATTTAGAGATGTTTGGAAGGCAACAGCTTGTGGAGGTTGGTGTGGAGATTGTAAAGAAGATTGCATCAGAAGACGAAAATATTTGATTTTTTTGACTGGCAAATGTGAATGGAATCTGCTACAATATAACAATAGTAAGCGTAGAGGAGAAAAACAGTATGTGTGGAATTGTTGGTTATACCGGACATCTTCAGGCTGCTCCTATTCTTTTGG
>CAUCWU010000271.1 GCA_958446555.1 uncultured Lachnospiraceae bacterium
CGGCCACTGCCTGGCGCTTTGAGATGTTTGTCACCTTAAGATCATGTGTCAGCCACAGGCATAAAACAGCGATAATCGCCATTACCAGCCAGCTGACTACCATCGTCTCACTGATTTGCAAATCCCCAAGAATCGGAATGTTCGTTGGGATCGTAAAAAACACCTGAGCTCCTGAAATGTCAAAATCCATTGTTTACTTCTCACTTCCTTTCCCAGCTGTAGGAGCAGCTGCCTGACTGTCCTTTTTTTCCTGCGTAAGCTTACCTTTTCCAACCGTAAGGTAATACACCTTGATCACGATGCTGGGAAACAGAAGCGGAATGATTCCGGCTGCACCGTTAAAACACGGAGCGACCAGTGCCACAATGCCCCATGCAAGCATCATAAGCGTTCTCTGACGCTGACTGACCTGCATGCGCTGTCTGGCTCTTTTCTCATCGGTCTCAGCTGCTACCTTCTGAACGGTAAGGCCCATCAAAAAGAAATTTCCGACTGCAAAGAGTAATCCACCGATACCAGCCAGAAATACCGTATAATCAAACGGTATCTTCTCTGGGTTTGTCTGATGTAAAATGAAAAATACAAGCCACATTAACACCGTACAAATCGCAGTTCCAGATGCAATTCGGATTGTTTCCTGCTTGACCGCAGGAGATACACTTTTCATTCTCTCACCCTTCCTTTCTAGATATGATTATTGAATCCGAATGGTTTCCTGTCTTTCTTTTTCTTATGGTTCTTTGCACGCAGGTACAGCTTATACCAGGTCATAATGCCAGCCCCAATCCCAAAGATTAAGCCAATCAGATAGACCCAGCTGCCCACACCCGTGTGTTCACAGAGCCAATAACAAACGTACAGACAGGCAAGGAGAGGAATCACAAGTGTCAATCCTAACTGAATAATCACAAACAGCCACCATCCTTTCACCATTTGCTAATTAGTATACCAGTTTTGGATGGAAAAGAAAAGAAAATTTTCTATAAAACCACTGCCAAAAGTTGGTTTGCATGACAAAGCACGCGCTAATCAGCATGTTTGCATTATAATTTTTTTTATTGTCTTCTTCAATAGACAAAGATTTCACAATGTCCAAAATTAAACACACCACCTCTTTGTGACAAAATAGGTGATGTATCAAGAAAAAGTCCCTTTTGAAAAAAAATTTGAAATTTTTCAAAAAAGTACTTGCATTTTGTTTCGAGTTGTGGTATTATTCATAACTGTCAAGGAAATATGACATGGATGGATTCCCGAGTGGCCAAAGGGGACAGACTGTAAATCTGCTGCAACTTGCTTCGGTGGTTCGAATCCACCTCCATCCATTGAGCTTCACAAGAAGCTATGCCGCAGTGGCGGAACTGGCAGACGCCCGGGACTTAAAATCCCGTGGGTAGTGATACCCGTACCGGTTCGATTCCGGTCTGCGGCATTGAAAACAGTAATCGAAAGATTGCTGTTTTTTTTTCTCATTTTTGTTTGTTTTGTTTTTTACCGCTTCCCGAAAAGCTAAATGACCAGGAAGCGGTTTTCTCATTATTTGCTCATTCTATTTTCCCATCATGGATTCGCTTACTTTATCCCAATTCTTATAATAACAGTCTGCGACCTTTTGAATCTTCTCCTCATCCTGATTATATGAATCATAAATACCAACAGTAATAAAGCCTGCATTCTTTGCAGTAACAATAGCATGAAGTGCGTCCTCAAATACAACTGTCTCTGAAGGCTTACTTCCAATCTCTTTTGCAGCGGCAAGATAAATATCTGGCTCTGTCTTTCCCTTTCCAATATCACTGCATGTCAAAATTCCTTTAAAATAACTCCAAACACCAAGACGCTTTAAGCCAGCTGTAACACATGCACTGTCACTTGAGGTTGCAATAATCATTGGAATGTCTTTTGATGCAAGCAACTTAATTACCTGTTCTACGCCTGGTTTTAGCCGCACCTCATCCTCATAGAAGCCGCGTATAAGCTCGCGTATACCGTCAAGAATCTGCGTCCTCGTCAAACTCACACCATAGTGGTCAATTAAATAATCTGCACCCTCTTCCATCGACATAGTCATGATCTTCTCAGAAAGATTTTCCTCTGGTTCTAATCCAAGGCTATTTAGATAGCGTACCGCTGCCTCTTCCCAGATCACCATAGAATCAAGAAGTGTGCCATCCACATCGAAAATCGCACCATGAATGCCTACACACTTATTTGCTTCCTTATTATCAAAATTATTCTCATCTAAAAATTTGTTCATGCAAACCTCCTGGCTTTGTTAACTTTTTTTGATTATATCACAATTTTGCCAGATGGGATAGGGGCAATGGATCTTTTATTGTCCCTGATGGCTCATTGTAAGTGGTAAAAATAGGAAGGATCCAATTTATTTTTGAGCCAAGGGACAAGGAGCCAGTTTCCAGCTTACTGCCTGTTCTCTGGCATCTACAAATCTCTTATATATACCATCCTGCGTCATAAGCTGTTCATGTGTTCCCTTCTGTACAATTCTTCCTTTATCAACAACTAGTATCTGATCTGCATGACGAACAGTCTTTAATCTATGCGCAATCATGATGATTGTCTTTTCCTTTGTAAGTGCTTCTATGGCATCCATCAAATCCTTTTCATTCTCCGGATCAACATTAGCTGTTGCCTCGTCTAATATGACGACTGGCGCATCCTTCATAATAGCACGTGCTATAGAAATACGCTGCTTCTGGCCTCCTGAAAGCGATGAACCACCCTCTCCAATCACTGTATCATAACCATTCGGAAGTTGACTTATAAATTCATGACAGCATGCTTTCTTTGCAGCTGCTACAACTTCCTCGTGTGTTGCATCCTGACGACCAAATTTGATATTATTTTCAATCGTATCGGCAAACAAATATACTGTCTGAAATACAAAGGAAAAATTGTTCATCAGACTGTTCATGCTGTAATCCTTCACATTTACACCGCCAAGTGTGACTTTGCCTTCATCTACGTCCCAAAATCTTGCGATCAAATTGCACAATGTAGATTTACCGCCACCAGATGGACCAACAATTGCTGTTGTTGTCTTTTCAGGAATTGAAAGCGATACATCATCAATGATTTTTCTCTTGTCATAAGAAAACGAAATGTGGTCAAGTTTAATATTACAGTTTTGCGGCTTGATTTCTTTTCCGTCAATGTCCATTGTGTCAAGCTCAAGAATTGCATTTGCCTTATCTACGCACACACTTACTACATGTAAAAGTGAGGAGTAGTTTCCAGCGCACTCAAGGCTTGAATACAGCATAAATGCTGATATCGTCATACCGATTGCATAAACTGCACTCATCGTTCCATTTATATAAAGTGCCGCACTGCTAATCACAATAACTGCTCCTGTGATCTTCGTCACAATTCCCTGAAGAAAATGATATGGCACAAATAAAAGCTCCATTTTCGTGTTGATCTTCGCACATGCTTCGTTTGCATCATTCAGCCGTTTTGCCTGCTTGCCCAGCAGGTTATAAGATTTTACTTCTGATATTCCCTGAATGTATTCCATGATCTGGCTAATCAGCTCCGTATCACACTGAACTTTTTTCTCTGAATCACTCTTTCCAGCTTTTTGCATGATTGAATTGACTACAAAGAAAATAACTACACCAGCCGCTGATATCAAACCAATTCTCCAATCAAAAATGAGAATCATAAGAACAATCATAGTTGTTTCCAGAATACCCTGTGTCGTCAGCATAACGACTCTAGCCGCAATATCACCAAGCATTTCCATAGTATTCGTTGTAACAGAAGAAATCTCACCTATACTGTTTGAATTAAAATATCCCATTGGAAGATAACGAAGATGTTCTGCTATCCTTATCCTCGTAAAAGCACTTGCATTATACCCGCCTTCTGTCTGGAGCACTGTTGAAAATCTCTTGCAGATAATATCGACTGTAACGGCAATTCCCATAATAGAAATTGAACCAATGATATATTTTCCCATGGCTTCTTTACTCATCAATCCGATCAGTACATACATGATAGCCGGTATCTTCATCGCAGAGGCAAGTGCTTCTGCAAGACCGATCACTATGGACAATTTAAATTTATTTTCATTTTCTTTTCCGGAAAACTTAAAAAACTTAGCCAGAATCTCAAACATATTAGTTGTCCTCCTTTACGGTATCTTTGGCAGATATATGTGCATTCCACATTTCCTCTTGAACAACCCCGCCCGACGGGTCGGACGAGGATTCCGTTGCAGTCGTCAGGATTTCTCACATTGGGATGCATTGGAACCGCGATTTAGTCCAGAGTTAC
>CAUCWU010000272.1 GCA_958446555.1 uncultured Lachnospiraceae bacterium
TGTTGAAATCCTCTCCACTTTTATGTATAATCAGTTTCAGAGATGGCGAGCGACATGACTGCAAACACCATTCATTTTAATCGCATCATGTACAGAGCCACCCGATCTAAGGAGGATTTTATTATGGCAACATGGAAAAATCTGGACACACTTGCTTCCTACAGCGAGCTCTCCAAGCTGAAGAATCACGTTGATATCGCCGAGGCTATGTCCGGTGAGAACGGCGCAAAGCGTGTCGCAGAATACAGTGTACCAATGGCAGCAGGATTAAACTACAATTATGCTGCAAAGGAGGTTGACGAGACTGTTCTTGCCGCTCTTGCTAATCTTGCAAAGGAGGCTGAGCTTTCCGAAAAATTCGAGGAGCTTTACAACGGTGCCGTAATTAACACTGGTGAGAATCGTATGGTTCTTCATCATCTTGCACGCAGACAGCTTGGAAAGGCTGTTATCGCAGACGGCGTTGACAAGCGCGAGTTTTATGTTGAGCAGCAGAAGAAGGCAGCTGATTTTGCAAACAAGGTTCATGCAGGTGAGATCACCAATGAGAACGGTGAGAAGTTCACCACTGTTGTTCAGATTGGTATCGGCGGAAGCGACCTTGGTCCTCGTGCCCTGTATATCGCACTTGAGAACTGGGCAAAGGCAAACAACACCTTCAAGATGGAAGCAAAGTTCATCAGCAATGTTGACCCGGATGATGCAGCAGCTGTTTTGGCAAGTGTTGATTTGGCACATTCCTTATTCATCGTTGTTTCCAAGTCAGGAACCACTCTGGAGACTCTGACAAATGAAGCATTCGTAAAGGATGCTCTCGTTAAGGCTGGTTTAAATCCGTCTAAGCATATGTTAGCTGTTACCAGTGAGACCTCTCCTCTTGCAAAGAGCGATGCTTACCTGACTGCAATCTTCATGGATGACTACATTGGCGGACGTTACTCTTCTGTTTCTGGCGTTGGCGGTGCAATTCTCTCCCTTGCTTTTGGTCCAGACGTATTTGCACAGCTTCTTGACGGTGCTGCTGAGGAAGATAAGCTTGCAGCAAATTCTGATATCTTCAAAAACCCAGATATGCTCGACGCACTGATCGGCATCTATGAGAGAAATGTTCAGGGCTATCCTGCAACTGCTGTTCTTCCGTACTCTCAGGCATTAAGCCGCTTCCCAGCACACTTACAGCAGTGTGATATGGAGTCCAATGGAAAGACTGTAAACCGTTTCGGTGAGCCAGTTGACTACCCGACCGGTCCGGTTATCTTTGGTGAGCCAGGAACCAACGGACAGCATTCCTTCTATCAGCTGCTTCATCAGGGTTCTGATATCGTTCCGCTTCAGTTCATCGGCTTCAGAAAGAGCCAGATGGGTGTTGATGTTGACATCGAGAACAGCACCAGCCAGCAGAAGCTTTGTGCAAACGTTGCTGCTCAGATCGTTGCATTTGCATGCGGTAAGAAGGATGACAACTTAAACAAGAACTTCAAGGGACATCGTCCATCCAGCATCATCACTGGTGACGAGCTGACCCCAGCTTCCTTAGGTGCTCTTCTTGCTCACTTCGAGAACAAGATCATGTTCCAGGGCTTCGTATGGAACTTAAACAGCTTCGATCAGGAAGGTGTACAGCTTGGAAAGGTTCTTGCAAAGCGCGTACTTGCTCATGACACCGACGGTGCATTAAAGGCTTACAGTGATCTGTTAAACATCTAATTAGCTGTAAAAAATCTAATTTAGTGTAAAAAAAGGGGTTCAGGCCAATCGGCCTGAACCCTTTCACATTTTATATTTATTTTTCCTTCTTCTCTCTGAAGATGGTGCGGAAAATCAGGCGAACCAACGGTCCACAGTAGAACATCTGGTACAGAATTGCCATTGGGAAATTCATTCCCCAGGTCTGTATCCATGTTGGGAAATCCTTGGTATCCTTGAAAAGAATCGTTGCCACCAGACTCATGATTGGACACATGATGCAGCAGATGCAGATTGAAATTGCATAGGTGATAAACTGCGGACGATCATCTGGACGCATAACAGTGAAAGCAAGCATTCTTGCGATCTTTCCAACTACAAAGAACTCTAAGATAAATGCAACCGGAACCATGATTGGCATCTCATGAAGTGCAGCGATAAAGGTTTCTCCTCTGACACCACCCATATTTAATGCAACATTGTAAACGATCATTCCATAAACCATGATTGTGGCCATGATAAGTGTAAAAATAGCATCCTGAAACTTGTTTTTTGGCATAAAAATCCCCTCCGTGTGATAATAAAATAAAACAATACTGGCAATTTCTTGTCATGTGTTGTTCGTTATCATCCGAAGGGATTGTGCGTTTCCAATATGTAGCAAACAATACAAATTGCAATCTCAATTCAATCTCATATCTTTGCCACAACCATTTTTATTCAATTGCTGGGCTATTGTATCATAAATTTTCGATTTATGTAAGCCCCTTTTTCACTTTTTTAACTCTTTTATGAAAGATCGCGGTGTCATCCCATATTTATTCTTAAATGCCCTGTGAAAATAAGACAAATTATGAAAACCAACCGACAACGAAACATCCAAAATGGATGTATTTCCCTGTTCAAACAACTCCACTGCTTTCTCTAAACGCACATTGTTGATATATTCAATGCAGGTCATATTCATATGCTTTTTAAAAAATCGCATAAAATGATATTCACTAAAGCAGCAGACACTCGCCAGCGTCTCAACTGAAATTGGACTTGCATAGTGAAGCTCAATATAGTCCAACACATTTTTTAGTTTGTCAGCCAGTGTCCCCTCCTCTGGAAGTGTCGTTTTTGCCTGCTTTTTGCTATACTGCAAAAGCAAAAAAATCACCTGCAAAAATAGAGATTTCAAAGCCAATTCATATCCCGGTACTTCCTCATTGTAAAGAGATGCAATCTGATTAAAAATCTTACGAATCGACACATAGGCAGGGTGAGCCGGCGTAATCAGACTCGGCAGCACAATCTCGTGATTCATAATCGGAATCAAATAGCGAGTTGAGCAGACATCAGTTGAATTTCCACCCAAGAAATTTAGATGAAACACATAGGTTTCAGATACCATCTCGTTCTCAATCGAAGGATTCGAAAGGGAAACACTGTGTAGGAACAACGGCGACACAAATAAAATATCACCTTTTTTCACCTCATAGTCAACCAAATCAATCTGATAATGGCCATATCCCTTTGTGATTAGAGTCAACTCCGCCTCTTCATGCCAGTGAAGTCTCACTCCAGGATAGCTCTCATCTAATATCGTAATATATCTTTGCATCGGAAACAAGGTTTCTCCATGCTTCGCACTCTCTTTTTGCTCTGGTGATGGCACATACAGTTTTTTCACAGCTAGCTCCTTTCCATGGGGACGGTTCTTTTTGGCCTTTGGTCTGTCCCCCGTGGTTTTATCGTGACAAAATTTTCAATCAATTGATATTCCCATAATAGCAGGATCGTGTTATATATTGAAAAAATATTGCAAGAAAATTTCACATTTTTTCTTTATACTAGCAGTATATTACATACCAATACAATTTACAACTTTTATATAAGAAAGGTTTTACGAAGACTATGGCTACTATGAATACACAAAATACAACACAGACGATTGACCAGACTACTGAGCAGACTTCAACTGCGAAAAAGCTCCTTCATCCAACCAACAAAAAATGGTGGCATGACAAGGTTGCCTACCAGATTTATCCGAAGAGCTTTCTTGACTCAAACGGTGATGGCATTGGCGATTTGAAGGGCATCATCTCCAAGCTTGACTATTTGAAGGAGCTTGGCATTGATCTCATCTGGCTCTCCCCGATCTACAAGTCCCCATTTGTCGATCAGGGCTATGACATTTCCGATTACTATGCAATCGCTAAGGAATTCGGAACGATGGAGGAATTCGACGAACTACTTGCCGAAGCAAAAAAGCGTGATATTTCGATCATCATGGATTTGGTCATCAACCACTGCTCCGACAAGCACGAGTGGTTCCAGAAAGCACTCGCCGATCCAGACGGTGAATATGCAGACTATTTCTTTTTCCGCGAAGGGAAAAATGGCAATCCTCCGAGCAACTATCGCTCCTATTTTGGCGGCAGCTGCTGGGAGCCGGTTCCAAACAGCAACAAATATTATTTCCATATGTTTGCAAAAGAACAACCAGATTTAAACTGGGAAAATCCGAAGCTTTTACAGAAGCTCTACGATATGATCAACTGGTGGCTGGAAAAAGGTCTTGGTGGTTTCCGAATTGATGCGATCA
>CAUCWU010000273.1 GCA_958446555.1 uncultured Lachnospiraceae bacterium
GATGAGATAGCAGCCTGCCTCGTCTGACTCTGCAAGTAACATTAGATGCGGATTTGCGAGCACGTCTTCTCTTTTTACACCGAAATAACGAGAATGCGGCGCATAAAATACATCATCGAAGCTTCGCACGATTGGCTCACAGCGGTCAAGCAGACGATGGCGATAGACACCAGAAAGCTTCTTTCCTGTTGGCGTCTTTTGGATGCCATAATGATAGTACAGACCGGCAAGTGCACCCCAACAGATATGAAGTGTACTTGTGACGTTTGTCTTTGACCACTCCATGATATCTTTTAACTCATCCCAGTAGGCAACTTCCTCGAACTCCATTGTCTCAACCGGTGCCCCTGTGATGATGAGTCCGTCAAAATACATCTCTTTGATGTTGTCGAAGGTTGTATAAAATTTGTTGATATGGCTGGCCGATGTGTGCTTGGACACATGGCTGCTGACATTTAAGCAGGTGACATTTACCTGTAAAGGCGTGTTTGAGAGCGCTCTTAACAGCTGAATCTCATAGTCCTGCTTAAGCGGCATCAGATTCAAGATGACGATCTCGAGCGGACGAATCTGCTGCATGTCTGCGCGCTCTTCTCCCATCATAAAAATATTTTCAGACTCCAGTACCTCCCTTGCAGGCAGGTCATTGTCGACACGTATTGGCATAACTTACTCTCTTTTCGTTTCTTCTAGTTTCTGGCAAAGGGCAAGAAAATCGTCCTCAGAAAGAATTGGAACATTCAGTTCCTTTGCCTTTTTGTTTTTCGACGTGGGGGCCTCTTTGTCATTGTTGATCAAGTAGCTTGTCTTTGCAGACACGCTTCCTGCAGCCTTTCCGCCCCTCTTTTCAATATAATTTTTTAGCTCAGTGCGGTTTGCAAAATGAGCCACTGATCCAGTGATTACAAAGGTAAGACCAGTAAGATAAGGTTGCTCCGTATTTTCTTCTTTGATCAGTTCAACTTCTTCTAAAAGTGCTTTCAGCTCATTTAACTTTTGCTGATCCTTAAAGTAATCACAGACAGCCTCTGCCATCACCGATCCAATGCCGTCAATTTCGGTAAGCTCTTCTTCAGTTGCATTCTTTAATTTTTCAATATCTTGATCAAACGATCGCGCCAGCACCTTCGCATTGGCAACACCAATGCCTGGAATGCCAAGTGCATAGACAAAAGCAGACAAATTTACTTTTCTTGCCTTCTCAACTGATGCAAGAAGATTTGCACAGGATTTCTCTCCAAAACCCTCCATCTGACAAATTTCCTTCTCATGGTCTTTCAAATGGAAAATATCAGCAAAGCTATGGATAAAACCACAATCAATAAATTTCTCAATTGTCGCCTCTGACAAGCCTTCCATATTCATCGCATTTCTGCTGACAAACAACTCAAATGCCTTTGTCTGCTTTGCCGTACAGGATGGATTCTCGCAGTATAGACACTTTACATCTTCATTGACTTTAATCTTTGTCGGACCGCCGCAAACCGGACAGACAGACGGGATAAGCAAATTGCCACTTTGCGTCTTGTTTTCTGCAATCTGAGGGATGATCATATTTGCCTTGTAAACGGTGATTGTATCTCCGATTCCAAGCTGCAAGCTCTCAACAATTGAGACATTGTGGACACTGGCTCTTGTCACCGTAGTTCCCTCTAGCTCAACCGGATCAAATACAGCAACTGGATTGATCAGACCCGTTCTAGATGGACTCCAATGAATTTCTCGAAGTGTCGTCTCAGCAGTCTCATCCTTCCACTTAAATGCCATCGCATTTCGTGGAAACTTCGCTGTTCGACCAAGGCTCTCGCCATAAGCAATATCATCCATCAAAAGAACCAGTCCATCAGACGGAAGCTCGTTTGTCTCGATATGATCAGAAAACCACAAAACCTCCTCAGGAAGAGTTGTGGCTGTCACCTTCCGATATGGCACCACATCAAAGCCCTGTTTTGCCAACCACTCAAACTGATCCTCTCTTGAATTATGAAAATCAACTGCTGTTAACTCACCTGCATCTTTATTTTCTTCACTTCCATTTTCTGTTGCCTCAACCAGTGCAAACGCAATAAATTGCACATGTCGTCCTGCCGTCACCTGACTATTTAACTGTCGAACCGAACCGGCACACAAGTTTCTTGGATTTTTGTACTTCGCATCGGCATCAGGATTTTCCTCATTGATCTTTTCAAAATCCTGATAAGAAATGACAGCCTCACCGCGAAGCACCAAATGACCCTTAAAAGAAATCTGTGCTGGAATATTTTCAAATTGTCTCGCATTTTGCGTGACAACCTCACCTGTGATCCCATTTCCACGCGTGACAGCCTTTGCCAAAACACCATTTTCATAGGTCAGCACAATCGTAAGACCATCCAATTTCCAAGAAAGAAGACCTGTCTGATCCCCCAAGAAAGACTGAAGCTGTGCCACCTCTTTCGTCTTATCCAGTGACAACATTGGGGACGGATGATTTTCCTTTGGAAGTACACTTAACACCTCATAGCCTGCATGTGCTGTTGGACTTTTTGCAAGCACTGTTCCCGTCTTTTTTTCAAGTTCGGCAAGCTCATCATAGAGCGCATCGTATTCCTTATTGCTCATCAGTTCTCTGCTCTCCTGATAATAGGCTCTTGCCGCCCGATCGAGCTGTTCCACCAGCTCCTTCATACGCTCAAAATCTGACATAATTTCCTGCCTTTTCCTACCACTATTGTATTTAAATGTTTTAATAGGTCTCAAGGTCACAACCTCTAATGCAAGCATGATCAGCTTGTGACTTTTCGACCCTGGCATTTATAAGTCCTTAATCAATTTATCAAACTCTGCATCGGTCACATTGCGGAAGTTGCCCTGCGGAATGTTGCCCAGATGAATGTTCATGATGCGGATACGCTTTAAGGTCTCAACATGATAGCCACAAGCTGCACACATACGGCGAATCTGTCTGTTTAAACCCTGCTTCAAAATAATATGAAACTCTCTGTTTCCGGTCTTGGTGCAGACACATGGCATGGTATCTGCATTTAACTCATCCAGATGCATGCCCTTTCTCATTTTGTCCAGAAAACTCTCTGTTACTTGATTGTTAACGGTGACAACATATTCCTTTTCATGGGCATTGCTTGCCTTGGAGATCTCATTTGCCAGCTCACCAATATTGGTCATCAAAATCAGTCCCTCGGACTCCTTGTCAAGGCGGCCAATTGGGTAAATTCTAGTTGGATATTTTACCATATCGACAATGTTTCTCTCACCCTCAAAACGAGCAGTTGTACAAACGATTCCGACCGGCTTATTGACTGCAATCAAAACCGGCTTTACCTTCTTTGCACTGACCTTCTTGCCATCAACAACGATCTCATCTGCATCACTTACCTTCTGGCCCATCACAGCACGCGCACCGTTGACAGTGATCTTTCCCTCGTCTACGAGACGGTCAGCCTCACGGCGGGAGCAGATTCCTTTTTCGCTCAAAAATTTGTTTAAACGAACTGTTTCTTCCATATATATGTCCTTTCTATTTGATCATCTCATTACACAGTGTATTGTTTTCACACATACGATACTCACACAGACGTAACTTTTTTAGTGAATGAACATCGCATCACCAAATGAGAAGAAGCGATACTTCTTTTCAACTGCTTCCTTGTATGCTGCTAAAATGTGCTCTCTTCCAGCCAAGGCCGATACTAACATGACAAGTGTAGATTTTGGCAGATGGAAATTCGTAATCAATGCGTCAACCATCTTAAACTTGTAGCCCGGATAGATGAAAATATCGGTCCAGCCACTCTGTGCCTTTAAGACACCATCCTCTGTTGAGGCAGACTCTAGTGTACGGCAGCTTGTCGTTCCAACTGCAATGACACGCTTTCCTGCCTTCTTTGCAGCATTGATCTTTTCTGCCTCCTCTGGCTCAATTCGATAAAACTCAGAGTGCATATGATGTTCAAGTACGTTCTCTACCTTAACCGGACGGAAGGTGCCAAGACCAACATGTAAGGTTACGCTTGCAATCACAACGCCCTTCTCTTCGATTTTCTTTAACAGCTCTTTTGTAAAGTGAAGTCCGGCTGTCGGTGCTGCTGCTGATCCCTCATACTTTGCATAGACGGTCTGATAACGGTTCTTATCCTGCAGCTGATGGGTAATGTACGGCGGCAGCGGCATCTGTCCAAGTTCATCCAAAATTTCCTCGAAAATGCCCTGATAGGAGAAGCGGATCTTTCTGTTTCCGTCCTCGACAACCTCCAAAACCTCAGCCTTCA
>CAUCWU010000274.1 GCA_958446555.1 uncultured Lachnospiraceae bacterium
ATCTGGATAATGAGGCAATCTATATTGGAAGCAATTCACAAATTCGAAATTTAAGTGATGCAAAAAATCAGCCGTGGTATTCTTATGTTGAAAGTAGTTATCCAGGCGCAGCGAGAATTCCGAGTAGCTATCTTGGAAGCGATCAGGTGATTGGATACGCCAAGGCAATTCGAAGTTCACGTAATTATCAGACGATGATAGGAATTCTTTTTTTTCAGATTAATAAAACAATTTTAACATCGTATTTGGGAGACAGTGAGACAGCACAGATTGAGGTGATCAATGATCGGGGAGAGCAGATTGCACAGACAGGGCGGTCGCTTGCTGAGGTCTCAGAAAGCTTGTTGCCGCAGTATGCAGACGGAGATTACCATCTGGTAAAGTTGGAAGATCAATCGTATTATTTATATACCAAACGGCTTGAAAATACAGATTGGTATCTTGTGTATCTAGAACCACATAAGACGATGGTACAATTACTGATTAAACAGGGAACGGGTTATATTTTGTTCTTCGTTTTAATTTTGATGCTCGGATTGGTGTTCTTTTATTTGTTTTTCCGATCTTATTTAAAACGAATTTCTGGTATGAAGCAGCATATGTCAAAAATTCGTGAATCGCTTCCTAAACCGATGAAGGAAAGTGGAAAAGGGGATGAGATTGACGATCTGATTTTATCGTATAATTATATGCTGGGTCAGGTAGATACGCTGATGAAAAGACAGTATGAGTTAGGCAACCAAATTAAAGAAATTGAGATGAAGGCATTGTATGAGCAAATCAATCCCCATTTTTTATATAATACATTGACGATGATCAATTGGTTGGCTGAGGATGGACAGACAGAGGATGTATCGAAAGTCATTACGGCTTTGTCAGCATTTTATCGGTTAAGTTTAAATAAGGGAAGTGAAAATATATATTTGAAAGAAGAGTTAGAGATTGCTCGAAACTTTATCTATATTCAGCAGATGCGATTTGGAACCGATATCCGTTTAGAGTGTCAGATCGATCCAGTATATGATCATTTTGTGATACCAAAGCTGACATTGCAGCCATTGATTGAAAATTCATTAGTGCATGGAATTTTGATGCGGCGAGATAAAAGTGGTGTGATTATGGTGTCAGTTTGCGACAGGGATGGTTGGCTGTGTCTAACAATTACAGATACAGGAGAGGGAATGAGTCAAGATACAGTTGATCAGTTAAACTGTGGTACACTTCAGTCTCAGGGAAAGCATTATGGTGTTTGGAATGTAATGAAAAGAGCGAGTATGTATTATGGAAGTCCCTGCTCACTCGTGTACAGCAGTGAACAGGGAAAAGGAACAAAAGCGGTATTGAAATTACCATTGAGAACTGCTTGAGCTATTGTGCTTGTTTTAGTGCATCTAGCACTGCTTTTTTGATTCCATTAGAGCTGTAGGTTGCACCAGAGACAGTGTCGACATCGGTGTCTTGAGCAGCGAGAATTTCTGAAATGACGGTATCCTCACATTTTTCAAAATACCACAGATCACTCTCTTCACTGGAAGCGGAAATTTCCGTGATTTTTCCATTTTCGATTGTGATTGTAACCTTTACTGCTCCGTCATAGCCATAGGCTTTACCAGAGTAGGTGCCGTCGGTCAAGATAGAAGAATTGGAATTGTCAGCGTCTTCGCTAGAACCAACAGTAACAGTTTCAGCAAAAGAGGATTCTACTGAGGAGCTTGCTGTATCGACATCTTCTGCAACTGTGTTATTTGGAATGGAAACAGCGCAGATCAGTACTATAGCAGCGAGAAATAGTCCAAAGCATACCGAAGTAAATTCGCGTCTGTGGATCGGTTTTTTCTTTAAGAAATACCATTTGCGAATACGGTAGATTGCATAGCCGAAAAAGACAGCTGTGTAGACGATGACGGAGAAATAATAGCCATCCTTTCCTGCTTTTGCGAGAGGAATAAATAATAACATGATAAGGATGGCATCCGTGTGACAGATGCAAGCTGTCCAGACAAAATTTGTATGCATACGGTCTGGAAGGGAAGTGGTTCACTGCCAATTATGAGAAAACGACATTAAAATCATGGACTGTAATGGAGACAATCATCGGATTGACAGGATTGGTCAGTGCAGTAGTGATCAGCCTGTTTGCATAGGAGCAGAAAAATGGAAGCACCATTAAAATTTTACCAGAATTTTACTAAGCGTTGATACACTTTCCCTTGATAAAAAATATAGACGAACTAAAGATTTGTCAGTTGGATGTATTGAAAAGTTTGTAAAATGCAATTAAGAAGACGCACTTTTGGTAAATCTAAACTTTGTTAAAAACCCTTAGACGTACTGGTATTTTATTTCAAAGTGTGGTATCATAGCTGTAGTCAGAAAATTTAACACATTGGAGGAAAAAACAGTGAGTGATTACAGCTTAAATACAAAGTGCGTGCAGGCAGGCTATACGCCTGGAAACGGAGAACCACGCCAAATTCCAATCATTCAGTCAACGACTTTTAAGTATGATACCAGCGAGGATATGGGAAAATTGTTTGATTTGGAGGCATCGGGCTATTTCTACAGCCGTCTGCAAAATCCGACAAACGACCATGTGGCAGCAAAGATTGCAGAGCTGGAAGGCGGTACAGCAGCAATGTTGACCTCATCTGGTCAGGCAGCAAACTTTTTTGCATTGTTTAATATCTGTGAGTGCGGAAGTCATATCGTGGCATCCTCATCCATTTATGGTGGTACCTACAATTTGATCGCAGTGACGCTTGCCAAGATGGGCATCAGCGCGACATTTGTCTCCCCAGATTGTACAGAGGAAGAGCTGAATGCAGCTTTTAATGAAAATACAAGAGCGGTATTTGGAGAAACCATCGCAAACCCAGCACTGACTGTTTTGGATATTGAGAAATTTGCCAATGCAGCACATGCACACGGTGTTCCGCTAATTGTTGATAACACCTTCCCAACTCCAGTTAACTGTCGCCCAATTGAGTGGGGAGCTGATATTGTAACTCATTCCACAACCAAATATATGGATGGACATGGTGCAGGTATCGGAGGTGCAATTGTTGATGGTGGTCATTTTGACTGGATGGCACATGCGGATAAATTCCCAGGACTTTGCACACCAGATGAGTCCTACCATGGTATCACCTATGCAGAAAAATTTGGCATGGGTGGCGCATTTATCACAAAATGTACCTCTCAGCTGATGCGTGATTTGGGATGCATCCAGTCTCCACAGAATGCTTTTATTCTAAACTTAGGTCTGGAGTCCTTGCATGTGAGAATGCCGCGTCACGTAGAGAATGGTCAGGCAGTTGCAGAATTTTTGCAGGCACAGCCACAGGTTGCTTATGTCAACTATCCGGGTCTTCCGACAGACAAGTACTATGAGCGTGCACAGAAATATCTTCCAAATGGCGGATGTGGCGTTGTTTCCTTTGAGTTAAAGGGTGGCCGTTCGGCAGCAGAGACATTCATGAAGCACTTAAAGCTTGCCGCAATTGAGACACATGTAGCAGATGCTAGAACCTGTTGTCTAAACCCAGCAACCTCAACTCATCGCCAGATGAATGATGAGCAGTTAAAAGCAGCTGGTGTTCCAGCAGGACTTGTTCGTATTTCCTGTGGACTGGAGGATAAGAAGGATCTGATTGCCGATCTGGCACAGGCACTTGCAGCAATTGAATAAGATCGAATATCTCCATCATTTTATTGAAATCTCCATCATTTTAAGGTAAAATGATGGAGATAAATTGTAAATGAAGGAGATTTCTATGCGGTCTTTTGATTATCTGAAAGATACAAATTTTCATAGCACCTTTTTGAGTTAGCCGGGCAACGTTTCTTTTGTAGCCAAGCGAGGAAATTCGATTCTGCTATCCATCTTAAATAAAACCTTAAAGACGATGCCGACTGCAAAGCTGACTGGCGCCTTATCTGTGTACGACAATGTATCCAGAAAGATTACACTACTCGATTTTATCAAGGATAATTTGACTGTAGTTGCAGTTGGGTCAGTCTCACTATTTGTAATTATCCTAGTGATCATTCTTGGATTTTTGCAAAAGGCAAGAGCGGCAGAGGCAAAAGCAAAAAAGGCGGCAGTGAGTTTGATGTCTGCCTGACCTTTAAATTGGCAGGAGAGAAAAAGGTCTTTGAACAACCCCGTCCGACGGGTCGGACGAGGATTCCGTTGCAGCCGTTAGGATTTCTCACATTGGGATGCATTGGAACCGCGATTTAGTCCAGAGTTACGCTT
>CAUCWU010000275.1 GCA_958446555.1 uncultured Lachnospiraceae bacterium
GGAATGGGATGGGCAGAAACAAAAAACTCTTGGGTCGTTTGATATAGCGAAAGGAAGTGCTTTTACTATTAAATTATTAGAACAGACTAAGGGACAGTTATCAGAAGAATTGCAGGACCAGTGTATTCCAGTAATGAATAAGTGGGGAAAGGTAGATCATTATGAGTTACGCTATTCTAGTATATCAGAGGATGTTACTATAGTTTTAGAGTATCCTAATCAGTATGCGAGTGAGGATCCAAGTGCTTATGAGTATGACAAACCGGAAGCCTATGAGTCAATTTCAGGATCACGTGAGATTGCAGAAACATCAAATGGCACAAAACTAAAGAATGTATCATTAACTGCATCAAACAAATGGTCTGTTTCATGGTCAGATCTTCCAGCGACAGGAACAGACGCTGATGGAAATACATTCCCATACTATTACACAGTAGAGGAAACAGTTAACATACCAGGCTACAAAACTACATACCTCAATAATAGTGGTATCCAAACTGGTATTATATACATTACCAATCAGAAAGAGGATGATAAAATCACCCTCCCAGAAACCGGTGGAACCGGTACCTATTGGTATACCATGGGCGGCGTGCTCCTAATAGCAGGGGCAGCGTTCCTGATATATAAAAAACACATGCAGAAAGGAGGCAAGAGAATTTTGTAACAAATTCTCTAAACTCCCCAAGCATGGGGAACCCTCAATATACGCAATTCCTACGCATTATTCAGAGGGAGGGCACAGCCCAAAAACAAAAAAGGATAGAATAGAAAAGAAAGCGAGGAAGTAAAATATGAAGAAAATGAAAAAAGTCATGGCTCTGTTACTCAGCTTAGTGATGGTATTGGCAATGAGCATTGCAACATTTGCAACTGGAGCAACAAGTGGATTCACAATTACAGCACCAGATAATGGTCATACGTATGAAGTGTATCAGATCTTTAAAGGTACATTAGAGATAGTAAATGGTCAGAACATCTTAAAAAACTTGAAATGGGGAAAAAATGGAAAGAGTGTTACTGAAGATGTTACTGAAGATAGTGAAGTAAATAGTACTATTTTAGCAGAGCTGGAAGCAGTAACAGGAGATGATACTGCTAAGCTTGCAGTAATTACAAAATATGTTGATTTAACTGCAACTAATAAGTTTGGCGTAGTAACATCCGCAGCTTCATTAACAAATGTTCCGGCAGGATATTATCTTATTAAGGATGTAGATGGTGCGTTTGCTAATGCAAATGATTCCTATACAAAGTATATTGTAGAGGTTGTAGACAACGTAACAATTTCTCCAAAGTCTGATAAGCCAACTGTTGAAAAGAAAGTTAAGGAGAATGTAAAGTATAACGTAGATGGTGGCTATGGTACTCAGTATAACGATACTGCAGACTATAGCATTGGCGATGCAGTGCCATTTAGACTGATTGGTAAAGTACCGAATACAGCACAGTATAAGACCTATAAGTACACATTCCATGATACTTTATCAAAGTCATTTAATGCTCCGACTGAAGCTTCTGTTTCTGTATACGTCGCATCTGATAAGGCAGGAAGTGATAAGTTACCAGTAACAAAGGGATTCAAACCAACTGTTACAACAGCTGAAAATGGAACAACCACAATCACAGTATCAACTGAAGATTTAAAGAAAATTGAGTATAAAAAGGGCGCTGATGAGACTACAGTTGGCGTTAACGAAGGTCAGTTCATTCTTGTTGAGTATACAGCTGTTTTAAATGAAAATGCTTGCATTGAAAAAGAGACATTTGAAGATAAAACAGGAAATATCAATAAAGTATATTTAACTTATTCCAACAACCCAAATCAGGGTGGAGAATCAGAAGAAGGTAAGACTACTGAGGATAAGGTAATTGTATTTACTTATAAGCTGTCAGCAGAAAAGATTGATGGAAAGACAAATGCAAAATTGTCAGGCGTTACATTTAAGCTTTACAGACTTGAGAACGATGCCAAGGTATGGGCAAAAGTAAATAATGGAAAGCTTTCTGGTTGGACAGATGATGAAAAGCAAGCAAATGAATTAACATCTGATTCAGAAGGTAAATTTAGTGTTGCTGGTTTAGATGATGGACAGTATTTCATTAAAGAGGTAAAGGCACTTCCAGGATATAACACAATTGATGACACAGAGGTTACAATTAGTGCCAATACATCAAATGGTCAAGGTGGTAATGGTGACGTTAATGAATTGATTGAAGTAAATTTAGTTAGTGGTGGAAAAACAGGTACTGTGGTAACAATTACAAATAACAAGGGTTCAAACCTTCCATCCACCGGTGGCATGGGTACCACAATCTTCTACGTTGTTGGTTCTATCCTTGTTCTTGGCGCAGCTATCCTTCTGATCACCAAGAAGCGCATGAGCGCACGCTAATTGTTTTGTCAGCACGATTGATTCGTTAATAATTAATCAGTTAAACAGAGCAAAAAAGTTATTTGTGCGAGAGATGACTATCATTACGTAAACGGTAGCCGAGGCTCCTTCGTAGAACATCCGGGTAACACAAAGATAACACAAAGAAACAAACTAGGTTGCAATCGGATGCCTCTCTTGAGGCATCCGGATACAACCGTGAGGAGAGCTTATGAAGTGGATCAAAAAAAATATGACTACCATCTTATTGCTGTTGATTCTCTTGGTAGGTCTGTCCTTACTGCTGTATCCGACCGTCAGCGATTATTGGAACTCGCTGCATCAGTCGAGAGCAATTGCTACATATGCGCAGGCAGTTGCCGAAGTAGATGATAAGCAGTATGAGCACATGTGGGATGATGCTTACGAATATAACCAGCAACTTAAAAGTAAGTCAAACCGCTGGATCATGACAGACGAAGAGCGAGAAGAATATGAATCACTGTTAGATGTCAGTGACAATGGAATCTTAGGATACATAGAAATTCCAAAGATCAAGGTTTCCCTTCCGATCTATCATGGCACCGATGAAGGTATTCTTCAGATTGCAGTTGGTCATATCGAAGGCTCATCACTCCCAGTTGGAGGACCGGGAACGCATTGTGTTTTGTCCGGACATAGAGGCTTGCCCTCTGCAAAACTCTTTACAAACCTAGATGAGCTTGTGGTTGGCGATGAGTTTTTAATCCGTGTGTTGGACGAAACACTGACATATGAAGTGGATCAGATCCGGATTGTGGAACCAGATGATCTGTCTGATCTGGAAATTGAAGAGGGAAAGGATCTGTGTACACTGGTCACTTGTACCCCATATGGAATCAATACGCATCGTCTTCTTGTCAGAGGGCATCGCGTGGCGACAAAGGCAAATGCAAACAGCATTCGTGTAACAGCGGATGCGATTCAAATTGATCCGGAGATTGTGGCACCGGTTGTAGCAGTGCCGATTCTGTTGGCACTATTGATATGGCTTTTATGGCACAGCCGGAGGAGAAGAAGATGACGGGAAGGAGTAGAGGGTATGAAGACAAAACGATATTTGCAAGCTTTTTTACTGGTATGTTGTCTGTTGATTGCATCCTGTGCGCAAATGATGTTAGTCAATGCAGATGAGCAGGAGGTCTCATTGGAGATCGAGTTGGTGGATGAGTCCACCCCTATGGAGGGCGTAATTTTCAGCATGTACCGCATTACAGAGGGCATCACAGCACCGGAAGGTCAGGCATTAAAGTTTATGCCAGATTTCGAGGAGTGCGGCTACAAGACAGATGTAAAGACTGCAAAGGAGCTGGTAGCATTAAGCAGACGTCTTGCAATCTGGATCAAGGAGAAGGATATTCAGCCGACCTATGTACTGGCAACTGACGTGACTGGACACTGTAGCATTTCTTCCGTTCCGTTTGGTATGTATCTGATTGTTCCATCTTCTTATGAAGAGTACGGCCCGGTTGTATAATCACTTGTATTCTTGCCGGGACGTGATGAAAATGGTGATTTGATTTATAAGAATCGCATCATTCCAAAGCACACAATTCCAGATGAGGATGAGCCAGATGGCCCGACGACACCGGCACAGAACAATTCGACGACACCTGGCGAGGAGACAACATCAGAGGCTGAGAGCAGAACACCAGGAGAGGGTAGTTTCCCGGATGAGCCGACCGAGCCATATGCACCAACGACACCGCAGGAGAGTAGTACACCACAGGAGGAATCGAGTCCATCTCAACCGACTACTCCAGCATCACCGACTACTCCAGCATCACCGACTACTCCAGCATCACCGACGACTCCGAGTTCAGTGGTTCAATAACGTTTGT
>CAUCWU010000276.1 GCA_958446555.1 uncultured Lachnospiraceae bacterium
TCATTTGGCTTTATTGACGAAAAAAGAGTCGGTGTCACAGGCGGCAGCTACGGTGGCTATATGACCAATAAGCTAATTGGAAGGACCGATGTCTTTGCGGCAGCAGTCACACAAAGATGTCTTGCGAATACGGCAACCTCGTATGGAACCGGCGATATGGGATTTGTCTCATCACGTCCAATTCCAGATCATTTTCATATGCTTGCCTACTTAGAGGATCGCGCAAGAGGAAATATTATTTCCTATATTGATCATTACAAGGTACCACTTTTGATTCTCCACGCCTACGAGGATTATCGCTGTGGCTTTGAGCAGGCCGAACAGGTATTTATCCCGATGAAGGAGAGAAATCCAGAGATTCCGTGTAGAATGGTCATGTTCCCAGGAGAAAATCATGGAATGACGAGAAGCGGCAAGCTCTATCATCAGGTTCAGCATCTGCAACAGATGACAAATTGGTTTGTCAAATATCTGATTGAAGAGCCAGACTGGAGAGAACGACAAAGTCAAAAGAAAACAGAAGATGACGGCGACTTTATGAAGACCCAGGAGGTGAAAGGATGAAACGATTACCAGAATTTGAGGATTGCAGCGGATTAGAGCGCTTAAACGGTGGCGACTACTGTGCAGAAAAAGAACTTGTCTGCTATGGATCGAACCAGACAAACGGTATTGTCATTAAAAATAGAATTACAAATGAGAGTATTACGGTGACAGCAGGTGGAAAAGGAGAGAGTGCACCATCCTTCTCGCCGGACGGAACTAAAATTTTGTTTGTCTCCTCTGTAAAGGAAGCAGGTCGTCAGGCATTTGTCTATGATAATAGTACAAAACAGGTGACACAGGTAACGCATGCAAAAGGAGCTGTGATGGAGCCACAGTGGTCGCCGGATGGAACTAAAATCTTGTTTTCGGTGATCACCTCTGGAGCATCGAGTCAAAATTCAGCTGATCGGGCAAAAGATACAGAGCAAACAACAAATACCTATCATCATGACGACGATGCAGTTATCATTGACGATTTTGGCTACAAATTTGATGGAATGGGCTTTATTCGTCCGGATACCCATTGGCATCTGTTTTTGGCAAGTGCCGATGGCACAAACCAGATCCAGTTGACGGACGGCGAGTATGATTATCTTCATGCAGCATGGGCGCCAGACAGCAAGAAAATTGTATGTGTCAGCAACCGCTTCCGTCCAAGAAAGGAATCAATTGGCTATGACCTTCTTTTGATTGATACCGACAAAGAGCCAGGAAAGCTTCGCAAGCTGTCAGATGGCTATTGGATTGTCTCCTATCCAAATCCGGTTCGCCCGGTCTTTACACCAGATGGAAGTGCAATTTTGGCAGTCGTGCTTGATCCAAGATATGTAAACGATGAGACTGAGCAGTGCTATCCAGAAGGCTATCTGTATCGTTTTTCAGTCAGGGATGGATCAGCAAAGCCAGTTTTTGTCGGCGATGAAAACTGCTATCAGTGTGTTCAGTTTCCGTACAATGCTGGTTGTGGACATGGCATGGATAAGCTTCAGATCGATGAGAATGGACGTTTTGCATATTTTGTCAGTGGTTTTAAGGGACAGGGAAATCTGTATCAACTTGATTTAGAAGGCGACGGGCATGCCAAGCTTTTCTGGGGAGGCAAGCAGGTTTGCCATGGAATCAGCAAAATAAGAAACGGAAAAATCATGGCAGCAGCAGCAAAATCAAGCGTTCCAGAATTTTATACGATTCTAGATACAAAGACGGGAAACGTGATCGACACACCGGTTCAGTCAGCAAAAAAGCTTCTGGATGAGGTGGAACTTAGTGAGCCAGAGGACTTTTTCTTTTCAACACTTGACGGTGAGAGCAGTGTTCACGGCTTTGTGATGCCGCCTCTTGGCGCAAAAGCTGGCGAGAAATATCCAGCAATTCTCTATATTCACGGAGGTCCGCATCCATTTTATACCTATGGGCTTACAATGGAGTTTCAGCTGTTGGCAGCTCAGGGCTTTGCGATTCTTTATTGCAATCCAAGAGGCAGCAGCGGTTACGGCTGGGTTCATGAGACCTATCAGAGAAGTATTGATGGTTCTGCCTATTATGATTTGCTACAATTTGTCGATGAGGCATGCAGACGATTCGACTTTATTGATAAGGATCGAGTTGGTGTCACAGGCGGCAGCTACGGTGGCTATATGACCAACTATATGGCTACTCATTCAAAACGCTTCAAAGCCTATGTCACTCAGAGAAGTATTTCGAATGAATTAATTGCATATGCGAACTCGGATATGCAGGGACAGAGCACTGATTATAAGAGCTATGAGGACTTCATGGTGGACAAACTAAAAGAATCAGCCGTCTCCTATGCAGAGCGCGTAGATAAGCCAATTTTGATTTTGCATGGAACACAAGATTATCGAACACCAATCGAGGGTGCTCACCAGTTTTATGTGGCAATAAAGGATCTGCATCCAGATCTGCCAGTCAAGATGGTAATCTATCCGCATACTGGTCATGAGCAACCGTCTGATCCAAGACTTTTAAAGCACTACTATCATGAGATGGCTGAGTGGTTTAAGAGATACTTATAATTGCGAAAGCAATGGAGCAATTCGTAGGCATTAAAGAAAATGAAGAGAAAGAGGAAAATTATGAAAATTTATGCATTTGGAGTAAGAGAGGATGAAAAACAGGCATTTGAGCAGATTTCTGCTCAGTGTGGTGTGGAGGTTACGCTTTCAGATAAGGCACCATCACTTGAGAATGCTGATCTTGTAAAGGGATATGAGGGAATTACAGTACTTGGCATGGGAAAAATTGACAGAGATTTATTAAGGCGCTACAGCGAGAACGGTGTGCGTTTTCTCTCTACAAGAACTATCGGTTATAACCACATTGATTTGGTGGCAGCAAAAGAGCTTGGAATTAGTGTCTGCAATGCTGCCTATCCGCCAAACGGGGTTGCTGATTTTACCGTAATGATGATTTTGATGTGTCTTCGCCAGTATAAGCAGGCGATGTGGAGAGGTCAGGTCAACGACTTTTCGCTGCAGGGACTGCAGGGCCGCGATATGAATGAGCTGACCATCGGTGTCATGGGTACTGGTCGAATTGGCTTGCAGGTACTAAAGAATCTGTCCGGCTTTGGCTGTCGTCTGCTTGCCTATGATGTTTATAAAAATCCAGAGGCAGAGAAATTTGCAACGTATGTAGATCAGGATACAATTTATAAGGAATGCGATGTCATAAGCCTTCATATGCCGCTGTTTGATTCTACCTATCACATCATCAATGAAGAGACCATTGCCAAGATGAAAGACGGTGTCATTCTAATCAACTGTGCAAGAGGTGGACTGACTGATATCAATGCGCTTGTGGATGGCATTGAGTCCGAAAAGATTGGTGCGCTTGGAATGGATACTGTAGAGGGTGAGGAGGGCATTGTTCACGAAGATCGAAGAACCGATATCATCTCCAATCGAAATTGGTTCTATCTGCATCAGTTTCGCAATGTCATCATGACACAGCACATGGCCTTTTACACAAAAGAGGCCGTTGACAGTATGGTTCGCTGTGGTGTTGAGGGCATCGTTCAGATGGAAAAGACGGGGACGTGCCCGACGATGCTGTAAGTACAAGCAGACTTGATACACTTGGCAAAGGGCTTCGATGATTGTGCTTTACATGAATTCACAATCTATACAATGTGCACATAAAAAATCTATAAGATAGATACAGTGTGCACATTGATACCAGCCCACAATTATGATACACTGAACGCAAGATTGGCAGAGGTAGTTCGAAGGAGAACGAAGCCCTGACAATCTATTTCTATAGTCGGGGTACTTTACCAAATTAAAGCACGATAGCAAAATGGAGGAGCGACAATGAAAAAATATGCAGCAATGGGACTGGCAGCCGTAATGGTAGCAGTATCCTTTCCAGCAGCCGTTTTGGCAGATGAGACAGAGACAAAGAGTGTGAGAATCGGTGCACCGTATGATCCGGTGACAATGGACTATGCAGAGTTAAATGTAGATCCAGCAACTTATATTGATACACTGATCAGTGATACATTACTTCGTCAGAAGGATGGCGAGTACATTGGAGGAGCAGCAGAGAGCTGGGAGTCTAGCGAGGATGGAAAGACTTGGACCTTCAAGTTAAAGGAAGGCTTAACCTATAGTGATGGCGAGACACCTGTTACCGCTGAGGATTTTGTCTATGCAGCAAAGCGTCTGATGGATCCAGAAGCA
>CAUCWU010000277.1 GCA_958446555.1 uncultured Lachnospiraceae bacterium
CCTTATAAAATGCATCGTATGCCTCATCTGTTCTTCCAAGATAACACAAATCCAAACCTAACAGATAATAAGCTTCGCTATTATATGGATTTGGATTCTTCCAGGTCAGTCGCTTAATTGCTGTTCTAAAATACGACTCTGCCTCAGCAAACAGTCCTCTTCTCATTAACAACGTACCGTAGGCATTGTTGATTCGAATATCGCCTGGATCGCGCTTTAAACCCTCTAAATAATACGGATCTGGTCTCCAAGTGGCATGACGGTACTGCTCAATATGCTGTCCGGTCAAATACAACTCTTCATTTGTCATGATTTTTTCTGGTTCTTCGGCAGCCTTTGCTGGGTCAGGAAGCTTCGGAATTTCCTCTGCCTCTGGCTGATAAGCAATTAATGTTTTCTTTCCTGAGAGCACCTCTACCTTCAGATCCACTTCCTTTATCTGATCCGGCACGGTGACAGTTGTCTCAAAAATGCTAACTGGAGAGATTGTCGTTCGCTCATCGAAAAGGACGGTATCCTTGCCGCTTAACACGATTCTTGCATTCTCATAGACAGAGGTTGCGTAGACGATAATTTTTGCAACTTTCTTTCCATCCTGATTTGTAACTGACAGATGAACAGCAGCCTCTTTTGATGCATTCTTGACCTGTCCCACTTCCTTATACGGCATAAAATACTGGGTGAAGGTCTTCTCCTCAAATGGCTTTAACCAAGTGAAATCTGGCTGGTTATCGGTGAACATACCAGTCATCAGCTCTACATATGGGCCATCCTCATCGGTTAAATTGCGATCCCATGCCTTTCCAAAATCGCCACAGCCCCAAGTCCACTGCTTCTTTCCAGGTGAGACATGATGATCGGCGATATGCAAAATACCGGCACTCTTTCCGTAATCGTAGCCGCCTACAAAATCATACTTTGACTTTTCTGCCATATAGGAAGTTGGAACTGGAATATTCTTATAGCGAGAAATATCAACACCCTCGCTGTAATCCTTTTTATAGTAAACACCAGTCGCAATTGGAAAACGAGAAACATCTCTCTTTCCGTGATCCATAACAGCATGCACATCCGGTGGGAAAATCGACTGGGTATTGTCATTGACCGGAACTGCCGGGTTTGCCCACCAGAGGAAGGTCTGTGGCAGTGGGGTACGATTGTAAAGCTGCCCCTTAATCTCGATATAGGCTTTTCCCGGATACAGAGTAAAGCGTATCAATCCCTTTGTTCCATACATCTGATCCACATCATGACACAAAACAGAGGCACTTCCATCCTCGTTTTCACAGATCTCATAGTCAACTGGAAGGAACGTTGTTGGACGATGGTGCTGTGGCCAGTTAAACTCAATTCCGCCTGAGATCCAAGGACCTGTCAGACCAACCAGTGCTGGTTTAATTACATGATTGTAATAGACAAAATCGTAGCCATTTGTCTTGTCATAGGCTCTCTGGATTCTTCCACCAAGCTCTGGAAGCACCATCACCTTAATATATTCATTCTCCAACCAAACTGCAGTGTACTCTTTGTCTTTCTTCTCGTCACTGATCTTTTCAATTGTCGGATACGGATATACCTTTCCGCTGCTTCCCTGATAGACACGTTTCTCAAGGAAAATCGGATTTTTCTCTGCTTCACCGATCTCATAGGTCGGAATCATAATTTTCTCTGCCCATACGCTTGCTTTCTGCATTCTTAACCTCCTATATGCTATACATGCCAGGCTCCTTTTTTAATTGCTAAGTTCTCTCACAACATGCAATTCGTCGGCGTGTTTTCATTTTACTTTCTATCCCTACTATACTACACTTTTATTCAAAAAACATTATTCTTCATTGCGGTTGTATTTGTAAATATTGCTATTTAAAAAAAGAGTCGGCATAATGCCAACCCAATTATCTTTTCTAATACTATCTTCGATAGTAGCCAAATTGCCTATGATACCGCTCTTTTTGCTCATACATGCTGTGGTCTGCCTGCTGAAGCATTTCCTCAATATTGCTCGTTTTATCTCTCCAGATAATACCCATTGAGATGCTGACTTCATTTTTCTTAAGCGCATCTGAAAGCTGTGATACTTTCCCCAAAAATGATCGCTCCTGATATTTTCTTACAATTACCCACGAATTGCTCCACTGTTAGAAGCTTAGCAATTCTAATAACATTATATCACTCCATTTTCGCCTCTGTCAACGAACGGGAATCGCCTGTTTCGTTGACTTTCTTTATCATTTCTGCTACGATTGAAAAAAAATGTGGGAGGTTTCTTTTATGTTTTCCAGTAAATTGCGGGATCTTGCCTGCAAATGTTCTCTGTCTGCCATCGGACAGAATCTACTCACTCTTCTCAAATGGCTTGGCTTTTCTCTTTTGTCTGGCCTTTTGATCGGAAGCATCTCAACTCTCTTTGCAAAATGCCTTGGCAAAGCGATCCAATTTCGATCTGCCTACAGCTGGCTCTTGTTTTTGCTTCCGCTTGCCGGACTTGCCATCACAGCCCTGTATCGCTTCTGCGGACAGGCAAATGACCGAGGAACCAATTTTGTCATTGCCTCAATTCACGCAAACGAAGAGACTCCGGCTAGAGTCGCTCCACTGATCTTCATCTCGACAATTTTAACTCAGCTGTGCGGTGGCTCTGCCGGACGCGAGGGTGCTGCTCTTCAGATTGGTGGCAGTCTTGGAAACCTGCTTGGAAAGATCGTTCATCTTGACGATGAGGATCGCCATGTGTTAATCATGTGCGGTATGAGCGCTGCGTTCGCTGCCCTTTTTGGCACACCAATGGCAGCGGCCGTCTTTTCTATGGAAATGGTCAGCATCGGCATCATGTACTATGCAGCACTTGTCCCTTGCGTACTGTCTGCTTTGATTGCAAGCCATCTAGCTTCTATGCTTGGTGTACACGCTGAGCAGTTTGCAATCGTGTCAATTCCTGATTTCTCGATTGTCGGTGCTAGCAAAACCGTTCTTCTTGGCATTCTGTGTGCAGCCGTCAGTATTTTACTGTGTATTGTTCTTCACAAGATCGGTGGACTGTTAAAAACATATGTAAAAAATCCGTATCTGAGATCTGTCGTCTCTGCCGTGATTGTCATTGTATTTGCGCTGATCCTTCCAGACGGACGAAGCTACTTAGGTGCCGGAAGCAATCTGATTGAACAGGCAATCCAAGAAGAAACCATCTTCCCTGCCGCCTTTCTGATTAAGATGCTTTTTACAGCAGTCACACTTGGCGGTGGCTTTAAGGGTGGCGAGATTGTTCCTTCGTTCTGTGTCGGTGCTGCCTTCGGCTGTTTCTTTGGACAATTATTTGGCTTTGCCCCGTCTCTGTGCGCAGCGATGAGCATGGTCGCTGTCTTCTGCGGTGTCACCAACTGCCCAATCACTTCAATTCTAATCGCCTTTGAGTTATTCGGCTTTGACTCAGCCCACTATATGATTCTTGTAATTGCAGTCAGCTATGCAATGTCTGGCTATTATGGTCTGTATGCCGATCAGACGATTGTGTACTCCAAGTCTCGAACTCGCTTTATCAACCGCAAGACAAACCACTAGAATTGTGTGAAATGGGGCAAAAAACATGCCTTCAAAAAAAATTTAATTTTTTTTTGAAAAAGTGCTTGACATTTCTCTTGTCTTGTTGTAGAATAACTATCGTCGACAGCGAGTAAGAAACAAAAACGAAACGAAATACTCAATGTTGATGAGATGCCCAGATAGCTCAGTTGGTAGAGCAGAGGACTGAAAATCCTCGTGTCGTTGGTTCGATTCCGACTTTGGGCACTGTGCGGGTGTAGTTCAATGGTAGAACACTAGCCTTCCAAGCTAGATACGTGGGTTCGATTCCCATCACCCGCTTTACAGAAGCGATTCTGTATAACATATGCGCGAGTGGCTCAGTGGTGGAGTATCGCCTTGCCAAGGCGAGGGTCGCGGGTTCGAATCCCGTCTCGCGCTCTTCTCTTTAAGGAAACCGAAAAGGTTTCCTTTTTTCGTTATATAAAAAATTCCCCTTGCTTCTATTTTTTTTTATGCTATAATAGCTGATGCGAAAGCAGGTGGATGAAAACCACCTGCTGCTGTTTTTAAAATACTACTTTCACTTATTGTGTAGATTTTTATCTATTTTAAATTGTTGAGGTTTATCATGAAACATTTAAAACGATTCTTTTCTTTGTTGCCAATGGGTTGTCTTTGGCTGCTTGCATCTATGACTGTCAGTGGATGTACACCGCAGAC
>CAUCWU010000278.1 GCA_958446555.1 uncultured Lachnospiraceae bacterium
CAAAATTCGTTTTTGGCCATCTCTTCTATTTTTTATTCTTATCTTATCTTGATTTTCAATTTGCCTTTCCTTTTTCAATTCGCTTCGAAATCGACAATAGAACCATCTCAACAGCAATTTTCTCATTCATATTTCCTTTTTTTACTGCTTCCTCAAGAGAAACACAGCTTTCCACGCAGCCAGTCAGCTGATCAATTGTAAATTGTCTTGCCTGCCCCAGCAATTTGTTTACGACAAACGGGCGCACTTTTAAAGCAGCTGCAATCTGATCCTTATTTTGGCGGCTTGCCTCCATCTCCTTGACGCATAACAGCTGATTCATCTGGCGAGCAATCAAAAACAAAATACGCATGCTTGGTTCTTTTAATGCTAGTAGATCATAATATAGATCCAGTGCATACTGCGTTTTTCCCTCTGCCACTGCCTGTGTCATCTCAAAAATTCGATTTTCTGTCTGCTCGGTACAGACAAAATCAACATCTTCTTTTGTAATACCCTCTTTTCCCATACAATAGGCAGCAAGCTTGTCCATCTCATTTCGAATATTTTCCATATCATCACCTGTTTTATCAAGAAATGAATCAAGTGCTGACTGGGTGATTTTTAGTCCATAACGTCCAAAACCTTTTAAAACCCATTGAGTACGCTGTTGAATCGAAGGATGCGTCATCTCTGCTGTATAGCCACACTCTTTTACAGCTTTATACATACGACTTCTCTTATCCACTTCCTGCTCAACAAAAAGAACATGACAGCTATCTGGAATATTTTTAACAAGAACACTCCATTGTTCATCACTGCTCTTAAACAGTCCAGTATCCTCCAAAAGAACCAGTCTGCGATCAGCAAAAAAAGGCAGTGTCATAATGGTATCGGTTACTTCTTGAATTGAGAGACCTTTTCCGGTATATTGATTAAAATTCATCGTATCATCGCCAATGATTGCTTTTTTTAATTGGCCTTTATACATTTGAACCAGATACCGCTCTTCCCCATAAAGAAGATATACCCGTTCAAATTGATTGGAACGAATGTCTTGTCTAAGCTTTTCCATTATAATATTACCTTTCTGTTTTTTCATGCAAGCACGATTGGCTTATGTTTTGTCTTCAAATGATACCTACGAATTGCTCCGTTACTTCATAACTTTGAGACCCTGGTATCATCATATCTGCTTATAGAGAAAAAATCAAGATTGCTTTTACAATTCGTTTGTGCTAGAGTGGGTATCGTATTAAAAACGATATTGAGCTAGAAATACAAAGGAGTAGACAAATGAAAAAAATCTTATTGATCGGCAGCACCTGTGTCGATGTCATTATCGAAATTGACCATCTTCCCCAAACAGCAGAGGATATTCAACCAAAGCGACAGACACTTGCATTAGGCGGTTGTGCTTATAATGCTTCTAATATTGTTCGCCAGTCTGGTGTCCCATATCTATTTGTCACTCCAGTCGGAACTGGTGTCTACGGAGATTACATTCGAAAATCCTTTACGAAACGCCATCTTCCAATCCATGTGAATGCCAACGAAGAAAATGGCTGTTGCTATTGTCTAGTAGATGCAAATGGTGAGCGCACATTTTTATCTGTTCACGGTGCTGAATATACATTTCATCGTGAATGGATGGCTAACATCGATCTTTCTGACATCTCTATGATCTATGTCTGTGGGCTTGAAATCGAGGAACCAACCGGTGATGAGCTGATCTCGTGGCTTGAAGAAAATCGTAATCTTGAGCTTTTCTTTGCGCCTGGTCCACGCGTCTTTCAGATTGGTGCCAAGAAAATGAAACGATTATTCCAGCTACATCCGATTTTACATATCAATGAAGAGGAAGCCTTCAAATTGAGCAGTTTAGTTTGCTCCGATTTTAAATCTGATACCGATTTTAGTGCCGTATCTCTTCTTGACGCAGCCAAAACTTTGCAAAATTGTACTCAGAATACTGTCATCATTACAAAAGGTGGCGAAGGCTCCTGCTGTCTTGAACTGGGAAAAAATACATTAACTGAGGTTGATGGAATTAAAACAGCTGTCGTTGATACCATTGGTGCTGGTGACAGTCACATCGGTCAAATTATGGCAAGCCGTGCAAATGGACTTTCTTGGGCAGAGGCTCTACAGCAAGCAAACAAAATATCAGCTAAAGTTGTCTCAGTAAAGGGGGCTGGTTTAACCGATGGGGAATACCAAGCCTGTCTAACGAAATAAAAGGAATAAAAGAATTCTCAAAACAAAAGGATGGCCCTCGGTGAAGTAACACTGAGGGCTATCTTGTTTACTTTGATATTTTTATCAATTATTGATATATCTGAAGTAAAAACTCTTTTAATTCACGAAATGCTTCTAGTCCTTCTGAATCAACAGCAAAAAATTCATTACCTGAAACTGCTTTGTAAGGAACATAAGTTGAATCTCCAGATACAGGATAAATTATATTATCATCTGGTTCTTCATAATTAAATATTGGTGCGATAAATTGATTTTTTTGTAGCCGAAGCACTTCTACTTCATCTTTCGTATATCCGAATATCAGGATGCTCCATGATTGCTTGTGCAATCGCTAATCGTTGTTTCATTCCGAGAGAATATTTTCCATATTTTCTCTTATCATCAAGATCAAATCCAACTCTTTCTAAGGCAGTTAAGATATCGGATTTAGTCGCTTTTCCAGTGAATTTTGCGAGATAAAGCAGATTTTCATATCCAGTCAAATTAGGATAAAGTGAAACATTCTCCAAAAGGATTCCCAAATTAGGTAACACTGAAAAATCTTTTCTTACTACTTTTCTATCTAATTTCACAACACCAGATGAAACCGACATTAATCCAGAAAGAGCTCGAAAGAGCATTGTTTTTCCTGAACCGTTTTTTCTCTGAAAGTAGCGTAAAGCCTGCCGGACAAACGATCAAAATGGGATATAGTTGGATTACAAGCAATGTAATATCTGCTTTATTATAAGTTTGATTGTAACTCAATACGAGCAATTTTGCAGGATGATACATCTCAATAATATCACTGCCTTGGAAAGTAAGGACATTAGAACTGAAATTAAAAAATGCAATTGCCAAGAGGATATAGAAAACAATAAGTGCTGTATTTTGTTTCAGTATAAATGACGTTTGATGTTTAATTGCTTTTATCATGTGAGCCTCCTTCAAATTGTATGAAATATCCATTGATCGTATCGATATCTTTTGTTAAAACGTTGTTTTTTTGCAACGTTTCTGTTTTATTTATAGCACATGTTATAATTTTTGTCAATTGTTTTTGATATTGTAGTTGAATGTTACTATATCTTGGTCGAAAGTCCAAAAACTTTTCACTCCAATATCATTTAGTTGTTTTTGAAAGATAAGTTTCCACCTCTACTTCTCTTCCATCGGTTCGAATCGTAATGGCGCCGCAATCTTTTGTGATTAGCACAGATGATGTGGTGCCGTTATTTGTGCTGTATTGATCTAATCTCTCCAATGTCTGCTCTCCTGGATGCCCATAACGGTTTGTTGTACTGCAGGAAATCACAGATAATTTCGGTTGAACTTGTCGCAAAAATTCCTCTGTGGTGGAATAATTGGAGCCGTGATGAGCAACTTTTAAGATGGTTGTCGGTTTTAAATCGTTTAGATTATCTTCAAACTCACCTGGCAAATCTCCGGTGAAAAGCATGGAAAACTCTTTATAGGTAAGCCTCCACACAAAAGACAAGTCGTTGGTATCCTCTGAGGCTGTGGTCTCAGTTGGCCATAATACTTCAAATGATAAATCAGAGACCGCTTTCGCACCAAACGAGTCACCTTTCGAAAGCCATTTTATGGGAATCTGTTTTTCCTCTGCCAGTGAAAGAAGCTTTTCAAATTGTTTTGTAGCTGATGCACTGTTTGGAAGCATCAGTGTACCAATAAAGTCAGGTTCGGCTTCTATCAACTCTAAGATGCCGTTTATATGATCGCTGTCGGCATGCGAGACAAAAACATAGTCGAGATGACGAATACCTTTTGACCCTAAAAATGGCTCTAATACATATTGATCCAGTTGAGAACGACTAGTACTTCCACAATCAGAAAGAATTGTCGTCTGATCTGGCAGCTGCAAAAAGATACCATCTCCCTGTCCTACATCCAAAACGGTAATCTCTAGCTCCTTGTAATGGTCGGCATGAAGAAATAGGCAACCAAACAGGTAAAAGCCGATTGAAAGTAAAATAGCTATCATTAAATTTAGATAT
>CAUCWU010000279.1 GCA_958446555.1 uncultured Lachnospiraceae bacterium
AAGCCTCCCAAATTGCAAGACTCTTACTTCCGTTATGACCAATCTCATCCCAAGAATGATGATACTTTCCGCGCATGCCATAGGACAGACTCAGATCAGTTGCCAAAATTACAAACTTTTCTTTTCCTGTTTCTTCATCTTTACAGCGTGTCACCGTAAAATCGCGCACACCCTTATCACCATAATAAGCCCACAAAACTGGAAGACCGCCATTTACCTCTTCCCAGTGAAAACCATCCTTACTCAGTCCAAAATAGACCTGCTCGCCATCTGGCGTTGTCTTTTCCCTAAAATGTACAAACAAATATGCCTGCATTTTGTACCTCCCATACGATTTTCTTCACTTCATGCCGTATCCTGCATCCTTCGCAATCGCTTTAATCGCTTTTTCCATCATAGCACAGCAAAAATGGAAAAACAACTGCCAGATTTTTGGAAAGTTTTGGAAAAACACAAAAAAGAGGACACCCTCTCGGATGCCCTCTGCGTCATTGCAAATTATTTTGATTTAAATGATACAAGCACGATCGGTTTTTGACCTTTTAACCCTAGTATCATTCAATCGCAATGTGCTTCTTCTCTTCTACTGCTGGCTTTGCTTCCTTCTTTGCAACCGTTATGGTTAACATACCATGCTCAAAGTGAGCCTTGATGTCTTCCTCAGTTGTATCCTTGCCAACATAGTAGCTTCTCTGGCAAGATCCTGCATAACGCTCTCTTCTCAAATACTTACCAGTCTTCTTATCCTGCTCGTCCTCGTCAAGACCCTTCTCAGCGCTGACTACCAGATAACCATCCTTCAGCTCAACCTGAACTTCATCCTTCTTGAATCCTGGCAGATCAATCTCAACTTCGTACTTATCGTCGTACTCCTTGATATCGGTCTTCATCAGGTTTGCTGCGTTATGTCCATACAGCTTACGTTCTGCATTACTTGCTGCTCTATCATCTACAAACGGAAACTCAAAGAAATCATCAAAGAAATTGTTACTAAAAATGCTCGGTACTAACATAATCAAAATCTCCTTTCAAATCGCTTCATCGGCTTCAATCAATTTAATCTTTTTCATCCACAGACTAGCTGCTTCCAAACTCCAGATCGGAAATTTTTTTGGAACTTGGAACCTTTATTTTTTTGTTCCTTGTTCTTTCTGTTCCCCTTTCCTTTGTTCTATCTGTACTATAACATTTATTATTAGCAATGTCAAGAGGTGAGTGCTAATTTTTTTGTGAAGATTTTGTGAACTTATTTTCTGTTGACATACTGGGCGTGTGAAAAAACGAGCAATCGGTTTCACACGCCACTTTTTTGCATTCGATTATTAGGATGAAGAGCAATTCATGCATACTCTCCCAATAGCTTTAAAGACTTCTTGCCAATTATTTTTTTTCCAACTTAATTGCCTCTTTTTTCCATATTCCTGTCCAGATAAAGTTCTCATGATATGCACCTTCCTTGTGCTCTTATCATAGGAACTTTTTGTTTCGCTTTCATTTGAGTTTTGTTTCAGAATTGTTAATTCGTTCTGCTACTATCATATCCAAAAACTCCCGAACTTCCTCTGGAAGTCTCCCCTTTCGCCACGCCAACAAAATCTCTGTTGTCAAATCAGCACCACAAATCTGACACACATGGAGCTTATCCGAAAGTGTCAGCATAGACTCTGGCAATATGGCAATTCCTAGCCCTTTTTCGGCCATAGTCATCGCTGTTCTGGCATCCTCGCAGGCAAGATAAATATCGCAGATCAGCCCAGCCTTTTCAAACGCAGAAAACATATATTTTGAGTATCGGTGAGACAAGATCAATGGTTGCTCTGAAAGCTCTCTTAACTGAATCGAGGAGCGCCCTCTTAAAATAGGATACTCTGGTATCGCCATCGCAAGCAAGCTTTCCTTTGCAAGCGGATAGGTCTCGCATCCATTTAATACAATTGGTGTACGAAGAGTTGTCAGATCCACCATCTGGTTTTCTAATTGGTCTTTTAATGTGAAAGTCGATCCCTCATGAATGTCAAAGTGAACTTTCGGATATTTTTTTGAAAATTGGACCAGAAAATCGGACATCATCGAGACCGTGGACGGTGTCATTCCAATATGTAAGGTCGCTGCCTGTCCTGCCTTTATCACTTCCTGTTTCGTCAAATTGGCAAGCATCAAAAGCGTCTCTGCCTGCTCGTAAAGTGTCTTGCCTGCCTCCGTCAACGTAATTTTCTTAGTTCCACGAAGAAAGAGCGAAACCTGCAATTCCTCCTCTAGCATTTTCATCTGGTAGCTGAGTGGCGGCTGTGTCATATGGAGAGCCCTCGCTGCTCCACTGATGCTTCCCTCATCTACAATCGCCCGAAAATATTCTAATTGTCTAAGTTCCATTATTTTATTCTCCTCTCTGCACTAATCTCTCTGTTAATTTCATACAAGAAATTTTTACAGCATTTTTTTGGTTTATTTTTATTCCATCTCTGCTTAATCCATATAAAAAATATTGATTCACTATATAAAAACAATAATTTACATATAGTTTATCACATGCTATACTGTTGTGGCAACAGAAAAAAAATGAAAGGGGTTCTCTTTGAAAATGAAACGAATTGATTTTGAACATGGAACAGTGACCGGAAATATTCTTGGTGCCGCTCTTCCCATGCTTGTCGCTCAGATTTTAAATCTACTCTATAATATTGTAGACCGAATTTATATTGGGCGTATTCCAAACGTTGGAACAGCGGCACTTGGCGCTGTTGGACTGTGTTTTCCGCTGATTGTTGTGATTACCGCCTTCAGCAATTTATTTGGAAGCGGCGGCGCACCGCTCTTTTCAATTTATCGCGGAAAAAATGAGCCACAAAAAGCAGCAAGCATTATGAACACCTCATTTACAATGGTTGTTGCCTGTGCTGTTGTCTTGATGCTTATCGGCTTTTTATTTGCCAGACCACTTCTTATCGTATTTGGTGCATCCAAGGATGCCCTCGTTTATGCCTATCCGTATCTGATGATTTATCTGATTGGAACACTGCCATCTATGATTGCAACCGGCATGAACCCATTTATCAATGCACAGGGCTACTCGACAATCGGTATGACATCAATTGCTGTCGGTGCAATTGCAAATCTCCTATTAGATCCGCTATTTATTTTTGCATTGGGCTTTGGCGTTCAGGGTGCTGCGATTGCAACTGTGATTTCTCAATTTCTGTCGGCTGCTTTTGTCCTGTTTTTCTTGACAAAAAAATCCGAGTTGAAGGTGCGCTTCTTGAAAAAGGATGAATTTTCCGAATGCACCGACTATGCGAAAAATATCATAAGCCTTGGAACAGCCGGATTTATTATGCAGCTGACAAACAGTCTCGTATCCATCTGCTGCAACAATATTTTGTCGAATGTCGGCGGCGATATCTACATATCGGTCATGACAATCGTATCGAGCGTTCGCCAATTGGTTGAGACACCAATCTATGCAATGAACGAGGGAACCTCACCGATTTTAAGCTACAATTACGGTGCCCGCCGTCCAAGCCGAGTGAGAAAAGCGATGGTGGTAATGAGCGCAATGATTCTTGGCTATACAGCCATCATGTGGAGCATCATCATTGTATTTCCTAATGTATTAATTGGTATTTTCAGCTCAGATGCCACACTGATGCAGGATGCCGTCCCTGCTTTAAAACAATATTTTGCAGCCTTCATCTTCATGGATTGTCAATATATTGGTCAGACTGTCTTTAAATCGTTAAATAAAAAGAAGCAGGCGATTTTCTTCTCGCTGCTTCGCAAAGTCTTTATCGTTGTACCTCTCACTTATCTGATGCCATATGCACTTCATATGGGAACAGATGGTGTCTTTTTGGCAGAGCCAGTATCCAACGTGATCGGCGGCGGACTTTGCTTTGTCGTCATGCTGTGCACCGTTTTGCCAGAATTAAAGAGAATGGAAAAATAAAAAACAAGAGAAATGAAAGGATGCCGTACTGTACCGACCCCCAAAAGTTAGACCTAAGAATCTAACGATTGGAGGTCGGTATTTTTATGGCTAAATATTCTTTTGAATTTAAGAAGAAAGTTGTTTTGGCATACTTAAATGGAGATGAAGGTCTACAGCGTTCTCGAAAAAATGATATATATTCTTTCCAAAAAAAACTTTCTGTTGTAGAATTATATTTACCAAGTGAAATCTCATTTGAACAACCCCGCCCGACGGGTCGGACGAGGATTCCGTTGCAGCCGTCAGG
>CAUCWU010000280.1 GCA_958446555.1 uncultured Lachnospiraceae bacterium
GTCCTGACGCCCTTTTTGCGCGTTCCCGATTTCCAGCACCAAATGACTGCGATATAAATGCAAGCAATCCTACACCAATCGCTGATACTGTACTTCCTATCAGCCAGTTTACCGTGCTGGTTGATCCGACTGCCGCAGTTGCCTGTGTGCCAAGTGAACCAACCATTGCAGTATCAATATACTGCACTGCTGTCTGCAGAAACTGCTCCAGCATAGTTGGCCATGCCAAAGCGAATATCACTGGCAGCATTTTGTTCTTTCGAATGTTCCACTTCTCCATCTTTTTTCTCCCTGTATTCCATTTTCGCTCAATTGCCAAAGCGCATGTTTTTTTATTATAGCATACTTTCAAAATAAAACAAGCGATCAGCGATTTACGAACATATCAAGCTCACTTCTGCTTGAAATATGAAGCTTCGAAAAAATATTTTCCAAATACGACTTTACTGTATTTAAGGAGATTCCAAGACTTTTTGCAATCTCCTTATTTGAACGCCCTTTTGAGGCAAGCATGGCGATGGAAAACTCATATGGTGTAAGTGCATCTGTAACCTGAAGAGTGGATACTGGATTGTGGATTTTCATCCATCCTCTGCTGAATGTATATACAGATTCGATGATCTCATTATATTCATCTGGATACTGTTCACGCAGCGACCGCTCTATCTGCCCTTGAAGCAAGCCATGATGCTCAATAAATGGATGTATATAATGCTCAGGAAGTGCAATGTTCCACGCCCTCATAAACGCTGCATCTGCATGCTCATCATCTTTTAAATTCATACAAATCATGCAAAGGACAATATTTAAGTAAATACTTGCAATTGGGAAACGATTTCCTGCCATCATAAGTGCTGCCTCTGCCATGCCCATTGCACGCTGATATTCACGTCTAAGATAAAGCTCATGTGCTGCGGCATAGATCACATAATATTGGATTCCAGCCTGACACAAACTAATTTTATCACGCAGCACACTTAAATCTGCTGATTCTGAATGGAAAAAGACACTTACAAAACCTTCTGTGACAAGCGTATAGAGCTTCGCTGAAGGATCTGACGTCTTTTTATTTTCTAAGGCAATGGCATTAAAATCTGCTAAAACTGCTGCTGGATCTCCTTCCTGAACAGTTGCCATGGCATGCACCAAACGCGCCGCTAAACGTATCTGTACACTTTCGCTATTGAAGCATTGCTCGTTCACTGTACAGCATTCTTTCTCTTCGTTGCGAAAATAATGCCAAAGTGCCCTTGTTATCTGTCGCTCTTCCTCATCTGCAAGTGAATGCTCAAACTCATGAAAGCTTCCCGGACATGGACTTGCAATCAATGGCATATAGCATTTATTTACATTCCGCTTCCTTTTTGTGCTTTTCTTCGTATCAGCTTTTTTTCTGATATCTAAAGGACTCTTTGCTGTGTATGGAATAAGCCATTCACTTTTTTTGCGAACAGCTCCTTCAATTCGTCCTGTATTCAAATAATAATTGACCATTCTAATGGACATTCCCCATTTTTCAGAGGTTTCTCTCACTGTCAAATATTCCATGATTTATTCCTTCTTTTATTGTCAATTCCATTGATGTTGCTATTGACAGTTTACCATAGCAAACTGGTCTTTAGAACAAAAACAACGTGATTCAGGTGTTTTATGATGGAAACCTAGAAAGCGACCTCTTTGCCTAACCCTTTAATTCCTCTACTTTGCATCTATGTTTTTTGGTTCCCTTATCGTAACCAATCCCAACAGCCAAAATTCGCCCTGTGTGATGAATTTTGGCTGCCATTTTTCCCTTTAGGCGAAGTGCATACTCTTTTTCTTTAATCTGTGCAATTGCTTCATCCGGCGTATGATCAACCTTCAGCTCCAAGATAATGGCATCGTCTGATTCTCGAATCGGATAAAAGATAAAATCTACATAGCCTTTCCCCGCTTTGTCCTCTCTTTCCACACGATATTGATCTCGTGCTGATAAATAAACCAGATTCACAATCGCTGATAATTCAATTTCGTGATTATAGGATAGTAATGGTGTTTCCGTATTATGTGCATACTCCAAAATTTGTTCCATTACCTGCGTATCCCCATGCAATGTTGCCTCTAACATACGCTTTGATTCTCTTGCCAAGCGATACACATAGCCAAGTGATGGCTCTTTTTGCAGCATTTCATCAAAACGCTCCATCAACTCTCTGTTAGGAATTCGTACTTTTCCTTCTTCGCTGCTCAAAAAACCATACACAACCATCGCAGAAAAAATTTCTTCTCTTGTTGTCAATTCCATTGATGTTGCCGCATATTCCTGCACTTTCGCCTCTACAGATTCTCCTGACACCATTAACGCCAAATCATTTCTCACACCTGCAACATTTTTTTCAATATAATAATAAATCTCATCATATGGACCTGAACTCGTCCAATAGTTTCCCAAATTATTATTTGTAAGCGCCATCACAACGGATCTTGGGTTATATATGCGTTCTCCGCCTTTTGCGTGATACCCGTCATACCATTCTTTAAGCCCGCTTCTTGAAAGCAAAGGCTTTCCTGTATTTTTCAAAAAAAGCGCATAAAGCATGTCAACTTCTGCCTCTGTAAATCCAAATGCGTCACTGAATTTTTCCTCACTGACCATTGTATACTCTGCAAACATATTCAATTCTGAACCACTTGAATACTTTGCAATAGGCAAGATTCCTGTCATATAAGAAAGTAATACATATGCCTTATCTTTAAGTAAACTGCTCAAGAAACTGATATATTTTTTCTTGTCTTCATCTGTGATAAAGTCCTTATGGAAAATACAGTCCCACTCATCAAATACAAAAATAAAGCGCTGACATCCATATCTTTCATAAACAAGGTCGAGACTATCCCAAACTGCATCCTCCTCTTGAATATCAGCCTTTGGATATGCCTCCATTAAATCCTGTATCAATATTCGCTCAATCCGCTCAATATATTGATCATACGAATTGCAATTTCTTGGCATACGACTAAAATCAATCCGAATCACATCATGCGTGTTCAAATGCTTTTTATAGCCTGTACTTTCAGCTATTTTTAGCTTAGAAAAAATCTCTGTTGAATCTACTCCATGACTAAAAAATGCACTAACCATGTTTGCCATCACAGTTTTTCCAAAGCGTCTTGGTCTTGTGATACAAATATGCGAATTTCCTGTTTCTGCTGGCAAAAATAATTCTTCCAGCATCAAACTTTTATCTACAAAATATGGCTTTTTGACTTCGCTTTCGTACAAAGAATACGGAGCTGCACTATTCAAAAAAATTCCCATTTTCCGCCTCCTCTGTCTTTTATTTATTTTTGTTATCAGTTTACCATGGCAAGCTGTTATTTACAAGAAAAATTCACTGGCAGGGTTACGAAAAGCCCTTCGGTGCAATGGTTTCGTCGTCGGACCAAACTCCGCAGGTTCCTTTTATGTTCTTTCTTATCATACATTACTTTGAAAGACCTGCTTCAAGTGTCCGCCTCGTGAAATCCATTCACCTTCGGGCTTTGCTGTAAACATTGGCTTATCCGTGAACTGTAATATTGCAAAGTTACTGTTCATGGAATACCTATTTCCAAAACTGTAATTACCAAAGTTGCATTACTGCTTTTAAAAGCATCTGAATCATCAGCCAAAATGATATTCTAAAGTTCTTTGCTGCAAGATCAATTACATTTAAAAATACACTCGTCACGGTTCCTATGAAATCTTTTTCGTTGCTATTATTAGCTGGCTCAATTTGATTTGTCTGATCAGCTTGATTAGTTTGACTTGGCAGCTTTGCAAGCCCCTCCGTATAAGAGTGTCCACACTTCGTACAGGTATAAATTCTGATTCCTGTGTAAGTTGTAGTCGCTTCTCTTGCTATTTTGCTTTCATAACTATGATCACTAATTTTCATGCTGCAAGCATCGCAGAAATGATCGTTATTGCTGTCTTCATGACCTAATGCTGGCAGTTCCTTGTAGGTAGTGTAATTACAACCTTCTCGCTTACATGTATCATAAGCTTCCCAGCCTATCTCTGTGCAGGTAGCTGCCTTCGCTTCATGATGTTCTAAGTCATGATTCAATGCTGGCAATTCCACGTAAGTAGTGTAACCGCAACCTTCTCGCTTGCAGGTATCGTAGGCTTCCCAACCGATTTCTGTACAGGTCGGTGCTTTCTTTTCTACCTTTTTAAGGTCATGGCCGTTTGCATTTATCTCTAC
>CAUCWU010000281.1 GCA_958446555.1 uncultured Lachnospiraceae bacterium
TATTGATGCCTGGGAGTCAGACAGTGTCAGCTGGCTAGATTTATCATTGTTTTTGACTCATTTTGAAGAGTATAAGAGCATGGGTGAAGTGATCTCAGAGGTGATGAGTCGATTTGGAATTAATACGGGAGAGTTGATTTCAACTGCTTTGTTTAGTCTGATTATCTTTTTGCTTTCCGTCTTTTCGACAGTCGCTATGTTATATCTTTGTATTACATTGGCAGCAACCTTGCTTCAAAATAGTAAGTTAAAGCTTGTCCTAACAATTGTTTTATTTGTGTTAGGAATGGTTGCAGAGTCCAAGATTCAAGGTGCAATCCGTGATATCTATCCGATGGTCTATACAGAAGCAGTAAATTTCATGCAGCTACTGCTTCAGTCATGGCCGTTTGCACTTGCAAATTTGATTGAGCTTGCGATATGCATGCTTGTTACGACATGGCTTTTGGAGAAGAAATTATCGCTGTAAAATAAAACCAACCGTATCTATGGAAGGAGGCAGGCAAGATGGTTGATGTAGACAAGTTAAAAGAAAAAATAGGTTCTGGCTCGTGGAGCGCACAAGATGCAGAAACGTGTGCGAGGGAGTTGGAAGAAGAGTGTATACAGAGCCTTGAGACAGACAAGTGGCGTGATGACTACAGCCAGGCAGTTTATTTTACCAGCTATGGTATTTTTGCCTACAGCTATCGAGACCGCGTTTTTCCGATGATTGAGTTGTGTCAGAAATTATTGGAACTTCGTGATCATTCTTATGATCAGGCATATTTCTATCTGGCGCTCACTCGCCTCTATTTTGTGACTGGTTTTCAACCGAAAATTGTGGAATATGGACTAAAATATGCAGAGTCTGGCTATACCGACAGAAGTAATCTAAAATCAGTCTATAACTGTATCGTTGTAGCATTTACAGAGAGCAATTTGTTTGAGGAGGCACTTTATTATCTGGAAAAGATGATTGAAGTGACAAGAAGAGATCCGGCGAGCCAAGATGTGCCATTTTGGGAGAGTGACACGATCAATGAGCTTGTCTATCTGGACAGTCTGGTCTACATTGAGATTGGTCTTGAACAATTTGACAAGGCAAAAAAAGCAGCGAAGGCACTTTCAGATCTGATTGATCGAGAGGTTCCAGAGTCAGATCACGCATTTTTTGCGATTCAAAAGGAATTTACCTATCTGTATCTTCAGATGCATACAGAGCCGCATACAACCGAGATTGCCGATAGTTTTGTAAGCTATATCAATGAGCTGAGAGCAGAAGGGTTAGCTCAGAGTGGAATTTCTTTTTGCATTCGCTATTTTGCCGAATTTTTGGAGGTACTGTTAAAGCAAAATCGGTATCAAGAGGTAATTGAGATTGGAAACTTTCTTGCTGAGTCAGAGTTATTTACCGGAAATACCAGTCCAATCTACCATTTGATGCTGCAGGCATCGGTTCGTCAGCAAAAGGCGAAATTGCCAAAAGTGCATGCAGAGCTGGAGCAGCGCTATATTGAAGTGTTAGAGAAGGAGCAGGAGAGTTATAACACGATGGTTCACTCACTGACGCAGGAAGAACTTCGATTGGTACGTCTTCGTAAGGCAATGGCAAAGGATTCACTGACAGGATGCCGAAATCGTGCGACTTTTGAGCGCGAGGGAAGCAGATATGTATGCGATCATGCGGAAGGGTCACTGGTATTCATTGATCTGGATCATTTAAAGGAGGTCAATGATAAATACGGACATAATGGCGGTGACGAATATCTGCTTCAATTCTCTAAGATGATGAAGAAGGCACTTGGAAACAATGAGATTTTGTATCGCTATGCAGGTGATGAATTTATTGTGCTGACAAATCGCAGCAAAATTAAGATTGAAGTACTGATGGACGAACTCTTAAAGAAAAAGCCGGGTTCATTTGTAGTGGGTGATCAGACAAAAAAAATTAGTTTTTCCTATGGCGTAGTGGAGTTTGGTGAGATGCTGGGCGATATCTATGCAATGATCCGTGAGGCAGATCATCGTATGTATCTGTGCAAGAGGGAAAATCATATTCGATTGCTAAGGGAGGACCAAGAATGAATTATGCAGAGATAAAAGAGTACGACATTGCGAATGGTCCGGGTGTGCGCATCACACTTTTTGTCAGTGGCTGCAAGCATCACTGCATGGGACTTTAATTATGGCAATGTATTTGATGAGACGGTAGAAAATTCGATCATTGAAAAGTTGAATAATAATTTCATCCGCGGTCTGACACTTCTTGGCGGTGAGCCGCTTGACCCGCAAAATCAGCCAGGCGTGTTAGAACTTCTTCGAAAGGTTAGAAAGAACTGTCCGGGAAAAGATATCTGGTGTTATACCGGCTATGTCTGGGAGAAGGATGTCTGTGGATGGATGAGCGAGCAGTGCCCGGAAACAAAAGAAATTTTATCGCTGATTGACGTCTGTGTCGATGGCCCGTTTATTGAGGCGAAAAAGAATATTTCACTTCAATTTCGCGGCTCTGAAAACCAGCGTCTGATTGATGTCCCGAAAACACTACAGACAGGAGAGATTGTCTTGTGGAAGGGATGAAGATAGAATATGTTTATGTGGCTGCGATAGTAGTCGCATTTGTGCTTGTCATGGTGCTTGGCTTTTTTCTTCGAAGGAAAATTCACAAGTACCAGCCAGCACAGGATGGACTGGATTTTGAAGTTTTGTGCACGCAGATTTTGACGGCAAAGGGATATGAAAATGTGGAATTGACACCTACGACTGGAGATTATGGTGTCGATATCTTTGCAGAAAAGGATGGTGTGCGCTGGGCATTTCAGTGTAAATATTATTCAAACCCGGTAGGAGTGCGCGCCGTGCAGGAAATTTACAGCGGGCGCGACTTCTACCATTGTATGGTGGGCGTTGTCATGACAAACAGTCGCTTCACCAAAAATGCAGTTACACTTGCAAATGAATTAAACATTCTTCTGTGGGATGGGAAGATGCTGGATAAGTTATTATTATGATACTAGGGGTGTATGGCAATGGAGCAATTCGTGGGTATCATGGGATTAAATCATAATGCACCAGTGCATTCTCAATTCCATCATCGAGAATATCCGTTGTGACATACTCGACATGGGAGCGAAGAGATGGTGTTCCATTTCCCATAAGGATGCTGTGCTGTACATAGTCAAGCATTGGAAGATCGTTCATAGAATCACCAATTACATAGCAGTCGTCAAGTGACAGTCCAAAGCGATCGGCAAGAAACTGAATGCCGGTCGCTTTGCTATATGCATGCATACAAAACTCACCGAATCCACCACCGCGATTGATATAGGTAAACCAAGGAGAGACAGCCTTTACAAAGGAATCCGTATCGCTTTCTGGTGTCTCCCAGGTGACAAATTTATTAAAGCATTTATTAGGAACATCCACGCTTTCTCTGTGGTGAGGGAATCGATCATACAGAGACTGTCTGGACGGATTCATCGGCATCGATAAATCAAAGTAAAAATGATCTGGTCCCTCGAGCATCAGTTCCATATGATAACGGCGAGCCGCATCGACAACAGCAGCATGTGCCTCAGCAGGAACAGTAGCAGCAAGCAGATGCTCACCGCGGTACAGGATATGGGCACCACAGGCACATACATATCCGTCGAAGCCAATTCGAAGAATATACGGCTGCTCAATTACATTAAATAAGGTACGTCCAGAATTGATAAAGGCCAGATGACCGCGACGGCGCAGCTCCTGAATCGCATAGACCGTGCTTTCTGGCAGTGTCTGATTGCCATCCTCGGTGATCAGAGTGCCATCAATATCAAAGAAAACTATTTTTTGCTTCATAAATCAAATAAAAATCCTTTCATATAACATACGCATTCTATTATAAATATGTATTTGGAAAAAAACAAGCCAGATTTCAACGCAAACGAAAAAAAATGAAAATTTTTGAAAAAAGTGGTTGACATTTGGAAGATAGAGTGGTATTATAATCAACGTTGCAGCAAACAACAGCAACACAACAACGACAACTTAAAAACAATTTGAAGAATTGACTAAATATCAAAAACAACTCTTCAAAATGAAAATAAAAAAGTTGAAAAAAGTTGTTGACAAATGCTTGAAACTGTGATAAGATAGTCGAGTCGCTCAGACAAAATGAGAGATGAGAAAGAACCTTGATAATTGAACAGTATAACCAACCCTGAAAATTTCTTGAAAAA
>CAUCWU010000282.1 GCA_958446555.1 uncultured Lachnospiraceae bacterium
CTGATTGACAGATAAAGACCATTTGAGTATAGTTGGGTTTGGATAATACAAGAGAAAAAGAGGAAGAAACATGGAAAATACAATTCTTAGAACAAATTTTCATACTCACACTACACGCTGCAATCATGCTGTGGGTGAGGATCGCCAATATGTAGAGGAAGCAATTAAGGGAGGACTCAAGGTACTTGGTTTTTCTGATCATTCACCGTATTTTTTTTCAGGTAATTACTATTCAACCTTTCGCATGAGAAGAGAACAGGTGCCAGGTTATGTAGATTCCATTTTAGCTTTGAAAAAAGAATATAAAGATGACATTGATATTAAGCTTGGATTTGAGACAGAATACTATCCAAAATATTTTGATCAGCTTTTGGAATTTTATCGTCAGTATCCGATTGACTATATCATTATGGGACAGCATTTTGTTTTAAATGAAGAGGAACATATTTACAGTGGAGATCTGCACCGTGGAGACGATATGATGATGCGCTATGTAGATCAGGTAATTGAGGGACTTGACACGGGATGCTTCACTTACCTAGCTCATCCAGATCTCTTGAATTTTGGTGGATCAAAGGAAGCGTATGAAAAAGCAGCTAACAAGCTATGTGCCTATGCAGCCAAAAATCATGTGCCGCTTGAAATCAATATGCTTGGCATGAGAGAGCATCGCCACTATCCAAATCTTGATTTTTTCAAAATTGCAGCAAAGCATAACTGCGATATTATTCTTGGATGTGATGCGCATGCTCCAAAGGATGTATGCGACTTAGCGTCAGCAAAGATTGCACTCGAATGGTGCAAGGAACTTGGACTTAACCGCATTGAATATCCAGAGTTGAAGAAACCGTATAAAAAATAAGTAAAGGAAAAAGGGATAGAAAATGAGAAGATGCCAGGAAATTTCAATACCACGCCGAAGAAAAAATAATGAAGCCTATATCTATTTCGACTGATAAAAAACCAACCAGTCAAAGCTTCTGGTTGGTTTTCTTTATTACTTATAATGCAAGTGAACCCATCGGATCCCAAGGCTCCAGCATAATCGGTTCAGAATCGTATTCTGCTATGTATTCTTCTGGCAGATACTTCTTATTGACAACGATCTGATACATATACTCATCGAACCATGCATCGCTCATGACATAATAGCCCTTCTTGCCAGGTGCATCACCCCAGCTGTTCTCTACACGCCAGCGATTTGGCTTGCCCTCATCGTCAAGATTCACACCCTGAAAGACCATTGCATGTGTCATCAAACTTTCGCCATACTCAAGTCGCTCTGCCTTGTTCATGCCAAATTTGATTCCAAGAAGCTCTTCTGTCTGATAGGTATTGGTATCAAGAAGACCTTCGTCACGGGAAGAATCCTTACCAACATCACAGCCAAACCATACCGGAGAACCGTCTTTCATCTGAGCAATTGCCGCTTTTTTCAGCTCTTCGATTGGAAGATTTAAGTAGCGAACCGGGCAGCCTTCCTTTACATTACCAAGGAACTTAACACTGTAGCTTCTGTGATACGGCTTGTCAGCAGTTGGTGCATTAATTAGGCTGACATAATCATCCAAATTCAGGTTCACATATTTTTCAAAAAATTCGCTTCCAGTAAGATTGGTGTCACGAATAAACTTGTCATCCTTATCGGTCACTTCAAAATCAAAGGTCTTTGGCGGCTCACCAAGGCAGATGCAAAGAACACGATAAATTTCTTCTAGCATTGCATCTTTCTTTGCACGAAGTTCAGAAAGAGATGCACCATCTTTATGAGCCTTACGCAGTCTGCAAGCATCTTCACGCAGTTTTCTTGTCAGACATGCGGTCATCTCACGGGTAGCAGAGGAGGCAACTGTCTCAGGCATCGCTTCCTTTGGAACAACACCGTATTTGCGAACCAAATTGCACAGCATATCCCACTGTCCACCATCGCCAAGAGGTGCGGTAAGAAGGAAGGAAACAAGACGACCTTCTGTTGGCTCGTCAAGTGTCTCAAGAATACTCTCCAAAAAGTAATTGGACTTTTCCAGCTTATCATAGAAAAGTGTATAGTTCTGAGATAGCTCAAATGTCTTCAGATTCAGATTTTTGATCACCTCAAAGCGGAAGGTATTGAGCGCAGCAAACATCCAGCAACGTCCGCTCTGCTTCTGATTGGTAATTTCACCTTGCTCAAGAGAAATTGAATAGCTGTGACGACTCGCTCTTTGTGCCATAGGATTTTTTGATGCTGCTAGTAGTCCAGTTGAAGTAACTGCATTCATAGCAACTCGATTGATCGGTTTTGAAGAAAATGCAGTCGCAAATTCATTAAGAACTTCATTTGTAATGTCGTGATTCATAGTAAGACCCTTCTTTCTGATTAATCGTACTGCTGTAATTCGATTGTAGCACCCGATGACAATTTTGTAAAGTAGCGGATAAAAGTTGTTACATAATTATTCACACCCGACATTGTGGGTTGCCAATCCCCCAATAACCTGCTATACTGAAAGAAAAGACGACAAAGGAGGTTATTATTATCAAACAATTCCATCTACGAGAAACACGCACTGCAGTCACAGAGAAGGTGAGGGAATCCTTAGTTTCCGTCTTGCCAATTGTCATTATTGTCTTTCTTCTGTGTCTGTACATCTCCCCTATGCAGCCGGATCTTCTCCTGACATTTCTTGTCGGAGCCCTGATGCTGATTATCGGTATGGGCCTTTTCTCGCTGGGAGCTGAGCAGTCGATGACACCGATTGGAAACCAGATCGGAACCGCGCTCACACGCACCAAAAATCTCCCGCTGATCCTTGCTGTCAGTTTTCTTCTGGGCTTTGCAATCACAATCGCCGAGCCAGATCTTCAGGTTCTTGCCCAGACGGTTCCCCATATCAGCAATACGGTTTTGCTGATTACTGTCGGCGCCGGTGTTGGATTTTTTATGAGCATCTGTATGCTTCGTATTCTGACCGGAATGCGCCTTCGCACACTATTGATTATCTTCTATGTGATCATCTTTTTGCTGGCATTTTTCACCGACAAAAACTTTCTCGGAATCGCATTTGATTCCGGTGGTGTCACAACCGGTCCTATGACTGTTCCTTTTATTCTTGCGATGGGAATCGGTGTTTCGAATGTCCGAAGTGATAAAAATGCTGAAGCAGACAGCTTTGGTCTTGTCGCTCTGTGTTCGATTGGCCCAGTACTTGCCGTATTGATTCTTGGCTTTTTCTACACAGACAATGCCGCAATTGCCGATCTAAGCACTGCTTCCTATGAGACGACAACTGCAATCGGCTATGCCTTTCTCTACGCGATTCCGCATTATCTAAAGGAAACTGCCGTTGCCATGCTTCCAATTATCGTGATCTTTTTCTTATTCCAGTTTACGCTTCTGCATTTGGATGGACGTAATCTTGGAAAGATTTTAATTGGTCTTGTCTACACCTATGTCGGACTGGTACTCTTTTTAACTGGCGTCAATGTTGGTTTTTCTGCTCTCGGTGCGACTCTTGGCGCAACACTTGCCTTAGGAAAATCAATCTGGTGGCTCGTTCCACTCGCAATGGTGATCGGTTGGTTTATCATCTCAGCTGAGCCTGCCGTTGCTGTCCTTGAAAAGCAGATTGAGACAGTCAGTGCCGGTGCAATCCCTGGACGCGTGATTAAGCTTAGTCTCTCTGTGGCAATTGGACTTGCAATGGGACTTTCAATGCTTCGTGTTATTACTGGAATTTCTCTTTTCTGGTTTTTGATTCCTGGCTATGCCACAGCCCTTCTACTAACCTTTTTTGTGCCAGATATTTATACGGCAATTGCATTTGACTCAGGCGGTGTTGCATCCGGTCCAATGACAGCCACCTTTATGCTTCAATTTTTCATGGGTGCAAGTATCGCCCTCGGTGGAAATGTCCTTCAGGATGCATTTGGTGTCGTTGCCCTCGTTGCAATGATGCCGCTTGTCTCGATTCAGCTTGTTGGCCTATTTTATGAGCAAAAACGAAAGCATACGAAGGAAACTGCTGTCAGCTACGGCGACTACGATATTGTTGAACTTTGGGAAGGAGGCGAAAGCAAATGAATTACATAATTTCCATCATTAATCCAGACTCGCTTTCCATTTTGAAGGAGCTTTGCAATACGCTTGAACTGCCCATAAGCATCACGATGCCTGGGCGCGGTACTGCCGTAAAAAGTAT
>CAUCWU010000283.1 GCA_958446555.1 uncultured Lachnospiraceae bacterium
CCATCCGCGATTGCCTTCCACTGCTCGTCACTTAATTCTGTCACATCACCTGAAAAACACATGCGACCAAGGAAGGTATTGGCTACTGTATAACCAATTCTCTTAATGGAATCAGTCTTTCGAATGACAGCCCAGATCTGGCTCTGTCTTGGCAAAATACTTCTGTGAAGTGCAGCTGCGATTACTGGAATCTCCTCGCACTCATGGGCATCCGAGAATGAAGCCATACTGCAAAGGCTCATCATAAGAGGCTCTAGCTTATGACCACCAGATGCACAGTTTTCTAGGATAATACCCGGAATCTCTTTCTTTACCTTTTTGACAAAATTGACAGATGCCTCCCTGTCACGGCGAAGACCCTCTCCAAGCGACTCTGCTCCATCGCAGCCAAGACCAATCGTATCATTGTAGTCCATCTTCATGTACTCAAAGCCATATGCCTTAAGCTGACCGATTACCTTATCTGTCAGATATGCAATCGCATCTGGATTGTTCATATCGAAGAAACGACGCTCTTTTGTTGTCAATACTTTGCCATCACGATGAAGGAACAAATCTTCTCTTTCAGAATAAATATGAGAGTCGCGACCTACATTGTCAATTTCAAACCAGAGACCTGGCTTCATACCTGCTTTTCTGATATCCTCACTGACTGCGCCAAGCCCCTCTGGGAACAGACGATCCGACGGAACATAATCTCCCATGCTGCGACCCCAATGCTTTCCTTCCTCGACAAACCATCCACAGTCCACAACAAAATATTCTAATCCCTTACCCTTTACCGCGTCAAGAATTCCTTTGATATTTTCATGAGATGGAAGACCCCATGTCGTACAATATTCGTTAAACAAAATTGGCAGATGTTGCTCGCTCTCTGGCGTTTCGTTTACATATTTTTGTGCATACTGGGTCAGTCTCTGGCATGCATAATCAACTGTGTTTCCTGCATTTTTCTCATTGCTGCAGACAGTCAAAATTGCCTTTGGTGTGGTAAAGGACTCTCCCGGATTTACGGTCTTCATCCAATGGCCAAATTCACGATCTGCCAGTCCACCTGAGAAGGCAAGTCCGTCATCTCTTCTATAAAATTCCATTTGCCAAGAACACTCAACTGCTAACTGTGCTGCCCACACAACACCTGCCTTTGTGTCCTCTACTGCGCCAAATGGGAAATATCCTTTGACTGGCATTGATCCAATCTGGCCATATCGAGTCGAATTGACCTGCCAATATGCCCATGACGGCTCAAGCTGTAAATCCTCTGCCGACTCTGTCACCAGTCTTCCCTCTGCACTCCATTTGCTGCGGATTCGGTGAAGCTGCAAGCACTCTGACGCATCTGCCTCCTCAAATGGGGAGATCAGCCCGAGTGAAAAGCTTGTCAAAAGCTCAAGTGTCGTTGGCTTATCGGAATTGTTGATTACAGTTGTTGTGCTGTCCAGTGCATACTCACCCTTAGTCCAAGAGAGAGTATGGACAAACTGATGTCCTCTGCCATCCTCAAGATAAGTTTCCACAATTTCTTTATTTTGTTCTGTCTTATAAATCTGCTTTTCAAAACGACAAAAATCAACCGTCTCGCTGTTTCTCATACTGGTACCCGGTCCATAGGCACCCGGATATAAATCGTCCAACAGCTTTACCTGCACTAAGCTATCTCCATGAAGACGCTTGCTGTCAAGTAATGTGTCCAAATTTTCCTTTAACTCATTTTCTTTTTGAGCCGGCACCAGTAACAGTTCTACCTGACGGTCTTCCTCTAGCATGTAGTATGCCACCATATCGCCAAATGTAAATTGGCTCTTTATGGCTGGCTTGATTCCATCGCCCATCTTTGTTTCCTCCCAATTCGTAAAATAAATTTCAAAAATACCGTCTTTGTTTCTTTCCTTGACTTATCTTGAGTATAGCAAGCTTGCAAGAGTTTGTCTATCCGAAACAAAAAATCAAACACACTCAATTCCCTTTCCCAAAGAAACTGAATACAAAATCACCTGTTTTACCTTCTTTTTTGTCATCTGTTCAAGTGCCTGCCTGTAGTAGTCTAACTGCACTTGATAGCGCTTTTTCAGACACTCTTCAAATACAGATTCTGTCAATTCGTCCGGCTTGTGATCGGTCTTAAAATCAATCAAAATAATACCGTCCTCATCGTCAATCCAAGCATCAATTACTCCCTGAACACTGACGTACTCTGAAAGCTCTTGATCGGATAATTTGTAATCGAATGCTTGTCTTTTTAGCATCTCTGCTGCCGGAACACCTAGAATAAATGGCATTTCTCGATGATATAATTCCTCTTTGATCGCCTGTCTTACCTTTTGTCCCAGCTTTGTCTCTATAAAATGCTCAAAATCGCCAATGCGGATTTTCTTTCTCTCCTCCTCGCTGATTTGTTTTTGCTTGACAAAGTAAGCAAGCTGCTCTCGTAAATTGCCATTAAAATCAAAATGCTCAAACAGCCAGTGATACAGAGTACCTCTCGCAGCTCCGGTCATTTGCCTTGTTTCCTGCAAAAATTTTGGTAACGTCTCCTCTGCGAGAACATCCTCATTTTGAATCAAAATTTCTTGCTTTTGAGCCAAAGATTCTTCTCTCCGCTCGAAATCATCAATCTCTTTTACAAAATCAAAAGTTGCCGCTGGCTCTCCTGCCTCTTGACTTTTCTGCGAATTTGCTTCCTCATCTGCAGTTAACTGAGAAACGCTGTAGGCTGCCTGAAGCTTTGACAGCGGACTATCATCATAACGTACCGAAAATCGAGAGGAAATTAGTGACTTTTCCTCTTCACTTCCTGCATCCAGATTCCAGTTTTCAAGTACAGCTCGTTTTTCGGCCTCCTCCGCCCTCCACAGTGATGTCTGCATGGACAGACTACTCTTTGTCACAACAGAGACTGAAAGCGGACTTTGATCTTGAAAACACACACCGTCAAATGGCACATCTATTCCAAGCTGATCATAAATTGGCTTGAAGCTTTTGTGCTTGCAAATGGCAGCTGTAACCCAGTCAAGAAAACAGGTCGCTGTCGTGAGTGAATTGTAGGAAAGTGCCTGAACGCTTTTCTCAGTCTCGTGAATCTTTTTTTCAAGATAGTCAAGTAAACCGTCTTTTGCTCCTGTTAAATACAGTTTTTCCTTTGCTCTTGTCATTGCGACATATAAAATACGAAGCTCCTCACCGAGATTTTCAAGCACAAGTGTACTGCGTATTGCCTGCTTCATCACGGTTGTCTCTTTGATTCGTAGACTTGGATCAATTGCATCGGTCGCAATGCCATAGTCTACCGAAAACAGCATTGACGCATTGACATCCTGACGATTAAAGCTTTTTCCAAGTCCTGACACAAAGCAGACTGGAAATTCAAGGCCCTTGCTCTTATGAATACTCATAATGCGCACCTGATTTTGTGCCAGCTCCTGAGCAGAAGCATAATCCACCGAATATTTCTTTAGACGGTTGATATAGCGCACAAATTGAAACACACCCTGATAGCTTGTCTTTTCAAATGCGCCGGCTCTTTCCAAAAGCATATCCAAATTTGCCTTTCTTGTCGCTGAACCTGGCATTGCACTGACAAACTCATAGTAACCACTGTCCTCTAGCAGATAGACAAGAAGCTCTCTTAGCTGAAGATAGCGGCTCTTTTCTCGATAGCTTTCTAATTTTTCTAAAAAGGCATGAAGTTTTTCTGCCAGTGCATGGTTCGTCTCGAATCTCTTTTTTTTCTTATCTGCTTTTTTATAACTTTCTTTTTCGTTTACTCGTTGATTTTCAGTTTCTTCTGACTCCCAATCAACTGGCGCACGATGAGCTTGTACAAATGCGATAGCTGCATCAAACAGATGCTTGCTTGTTGACGGCGGCTGTTCTGCTCGAACAATTGCTAATTCTTCACTAGAAAAACCGCCAATTGGTGAGTGAAGCACGGCTGCAAGCGGAATATCCTGCAGTGGATTGTCGATAATCTCTAGCAAATTTAGTGCTGTCTGCACTTCAATCGCGCTAAAATAGCCACTTCCAGTGTCAGCTGCTGCCGGGATGCCTTTTGACAATAACACTGGAATCAATTCCTCTGCCCAGCCAGACACGGTTCGAAGCAATATTGCAATGTCGCGGTACTCGGTTAAGCGGTAGTTTTTTTGCTCTTTATCCCAGATGTAAAGACCAGTCTCTG
>CAUCWU010000284.1 GCA_958446555.1 uncultured Lachnospiraceae bacterium
AGGTAGAACGTACTGTATGGCCCGGTCCCTTCGGAGCGATCATAGTAACATCAACGTCTGCCGGCGGAACGATCTGATTGAAGTGAATAGCGAAACCGTGAGCGAACATTAACATCATACCTGGTCTTAAGTTCGGAGCTACACTCTCATTGTACATAGCTGCCTGCTTCTCATCGTTGATCAGAATCATAACGATATCTGCTCTCTTGGTAGCCTCTGCTGCTGTATATACTTCAAATCCCTCGGACTCAGCCTTTGCCCAGGACTTAGATCCCTTGTACAGACCAATGATAACGTTGCATCCAGACTCCTTTGCATTCTTTGCATGTGCATGTCCCTGGCTGCCGTATCCGATAATCGCAATGGTCTTACCCTCCAGCAAAGACAGGTTACAGTCCTTCTGATAATAAATTGTTGCCATAACTTTATCCTCCATATAGTGTTGTAGGGCATCTGTCCTACATAAATATGCAAAACAAGACTCTAAAACCATTAAAAATATAACAGCTATTATATAGAGAGTTGCAATGTCGCGTGTTTGTGTGTTTTTATAAGTTGACTATAAAAACAAATAAAACTTTTACTGCTGATCTTGATTAAGTCTTGATTATTATCATACTTATTTATTTGATTTTATCAAGATCTCTTGCATTTTAAGAAAGGCTATTTGCAGATCCTCTTGACAGACCTGTGATACCAGTTCTAGCAAGCTCCAGAATCGTAAACTTCTCAAGAAGCTTTGTACAGGCATCCAGCTTGCTCTCATTTCCAGTAAGCTCGATCATCATGGATTCCTCTCCAACATCTACGATCTTCGCACGGAAAATATCTGCGATTGCAATTACCTGTGCTCTCTCTTCCGGCTTTGCCGCTACCTTAATTAAAATCAATTCTCTGCAAACGGATGCATCTGCAGGAAGCACTTGAATCTTCGATACATCTACCAGCTTTGCGAGCTGCTTTTCAATCTGCTCAAGCACCTCCGGCTCACCCTCCGCTACAACTGTCATTCTGGAGTGGCTCTTATCCTGTGTCTCCCCAACTGTCAGACTATCAATATTATAACCTCTGCGGCTGAATAATCCAGCAACACGGCTCAATACACCGGCCTCATTATCAACCAACAATGAAAAAACAACTTTATTACTCATGTAATCACCCTTGTATCCTTCCGATTCAAAGCTTAGATACAAGCCCTCAAAACAAAACCAGTCATTCGTCAATACAGTTACGATCTATGGCTCACTTTCTTTTGACTGCCTGCTCGATTATCATAGCAATGATTGGGCGCATTGTCAAGTGACAAAAATAATGTTGATCCGTGCGATTTTAACCTCTTTTGGCAAATGCTTCACCAGAATTTGATGTGCAATCGACTTTTGTTGATTTTTTTTAACTTCACCCAATTAAATTCTTTTTACTTTTTTTCCGAAAAATGGGTTCTCTTCTTGCGAATATTTGCCAGAAATTCGCGAAAGCTATACAGAGAACATCTGAAAGGACTACAATTATGGAGAAACTCTCAACAAATATAGATGCCAATATGGACTATCTGGCAAAAACACTCCATCTCGACCAAAATTTTGATCTGATCCTGCGGGTGATCGAACTAAAAGATCACAAGGCAGTTATCTACTGTATTGACGGATTTGCCAAGGATGAAGTTCTTGAAAAATTGATGGAATTTATGTTTAAGCAAACCGACGCATTCAAACAACCAGACGACTTTCCAAAAGATGCGCCATCCTTTTTAAAGCTCCTACTACCTTACTGTGAAGTCAGCACAGAACAATATTTTGATCCAGCCATCATTTCACTCTTAAAAGGAATGAGTCTGCTTCTGATTGACGGCTACGACGAACTTTTTGTAATCGATTGTCGAAGCTATCCAGCCAGGTCAGTCTCTGAGCCTGAAAAAGATAAGACGATGCGTGGCTCAAGAGATGGTTTTGTCGAAACACTCGTCTTTAACACAGCTTTGATCAGGCGACGTATTCGCGATCCCAAGCTAATCATGGAAATGCAACAGGCTGGAACACGCTCCAAGACAGATATCTGCCTTTGCTACTTAGACGACCTTGTCGACAAAAAGCTTTTAAAATCAATACGAGAGCGAATTCAGGCGATTCGCGTACCATCTCTTACGATGAATCAGGAAAGCCTTGCTGAATGCATCTTTCCTCATAAGTGGTTTAATCCATTTCCCAAATTCAAATTTACTGAGCGCCCCGACGCTGCCTGTGCTGCAGTATTAGAAGGAAATCTGATCCTTCTTGTTGATAACTCTCCAAGTGCCATGATTCTTCCTTCTTCTTTGTTTGATATTGTTGAGGAAGCAGACGATTATTATTTTCCTCCGCTCACCGGCACCTACCTTCGTCTAACAAGAGCTCTGATTGCACTCATGACATATTTTGTTCCCGTTTTATATCTGCTTTCCACGATGCATCCTGATTTATTGCCCGACTGGCTCTCGTTCATTGCGATAACAGATGACATCAATGTGCCGATTATTTTGCAGCTTTTGGTCCTAGAGCTTGCACTTGACGGACTTCGTCTCGCCGCTATCAATACGCCAAACATGCTCTCAACACCGCTCAGCATCACAGCCGGTATTGTCCTCGGCGAATTCTCCGTCAAATCTGGCTGGTTCAACTCAGAATCAATGGTCTACATGGCCTTTATCTTTGTAGCCAACTATACACAATCCAGCTATGAATTCGGTTATGCATTGAAATTCATGCGAATGATCACGCTCATCTTAACTGCATTGTTTGACTTTTGGGGATTTGCCGCCGGTGTCATTCTGTTTATCGTCTCAATGATTTGCAACAAAACAATCAGTGGCTACCCCTATCTGTATCCTGTCATTCCTTTTTCATGGAAGGCACTTGTAAGGCGACTTTCCCGCACAAGGCTTACCGATGTCGAGCAAAAATAGCTTGTCTTTTTCTGCCCATTCATGCTATACTGTTTGCAAGAATGATTCAATTATTGAAGCCGTGGGAAACTTCATTTGACTTAGCTTAATTTGACAGTTTCGTCAATGAGGCAACCTGCGGTCAACAGAAAGGGCAGACGTATTCTATGATTAAGATAAAAGATTTCTCTGAATTAACAAAAAAAGATAAGGCATCCATTCGTGAGCTGATTGATGACTGTATTCGCTATGAACAGCTCGAACTTGCTGTACCAGACTTAGAGGCAGAAGAAGGCACTGCTTATCTGTACTTCGAATCCGAAAAAAATCCGAAGTTAATCAGTGTTCTTTTCTGCTACGATCTTGAAGAGTATCTCGAGGTCAGCGCCTTCACCAGCCCAAGCCACCGCTGCCAAGGCGCCTTCACCAGTCTCTTCCAGAAGCTAATCGAAAGCTACGACGAAGTGCCAGTATGCTTCTATCCAGACGGCAACAGCTACGATGCACTGATGACAATGGAAGTGCTTGAATGCGAGTACAGTGGCACCGAGCATCTGATGAGATTAGAGAAAAGACCTGAAAAGGCGGGGGATGATTCAATTTCAGAAAATGTTTCCGTTACACTCTATCCTGCAAAAAAGGATGATTTACTTGCACTTGTCGCAATCCACAGCGCCGCCTTCGATATGGAAAAAGAAGATTCTGTCGCATTTTTAGAGCAGTCATTTGATACCGGAGAAACCATCTGGTGTATCGCTGCTAACGATACAATTGTTGGCCTTGTATTAACCTCTATTCAGTCTGATCAGACAAATCTCTACGGACTTGCCATCCATCCAGAGTATCAGGGAAAAGGCTATGGTTGCGATGCAGTAAAAGTTCTTTTGCAAAAGCCAGAGATCACCTTCCCAGTTACACTGCATGTGACAGAGGAAAATGAGGCGGCTTATAAGATCTATAAGAATATCGGATTTGTTACGACACAGGAATTGATGGAGTATTGGTATTAAATCTGTATTCAAAAAGCTCATGCCGATATGCATGGGCTTTTTAACCCTGTAAATCTACACATCTCTCAAACATTGTAAAAATGAGGGACCAACTTATTCAGTTTAAGAACCCTATAAATCTACACATCTCTCAAACGGCAATATTGCAGTCCCAACAACCGGAACTGTTTAAGAACCCTATAAATCTACACATCTCTCAAACTTTCCTTACCTTCAAATACTCTTTATTGCA
>CAUCWU010000285.1 GCA_958446555.1 uncultured Lachnospiraceae bacterium
TGTGTTCTGCTCCGAGAGCAAGGATACGACATCAAGTGATCTTTCAGCAGCAGTTGCAGCGGCAGGAATTGTTCGTACCAAGGATTTAAAGCACTGGGAGCGTCTGAGTAACTTAAAGACACTTCATTCTCCACAGCAGAGAAATGTAGTCCTTCATCCAGAGTTTATCCATGGCAAGTATGCATTCTACACTCGTCCAATGGATGATTTCATCGACACTGGAAGCGGCGGCGGAATCGGATTTGGTCTGTGCGAGGACATTGAGCATGCTGTGATTGATGAGGAGATCATCACCAGCAAGAGAAAATATCATACGATCACAGAGGCAAAGAACGGAGCAGGTGCTGTTCCGATCAAGACAGACCGCGGCTGGATTCACATTGCACACGGTGTAAGAAATACAGCAGCAGGACTTCGCTATGTCATCTACGCATTTGCAACTGCACTCGACGATCCGTCCAAGGTAATTGCAGAGCCGTCTGGCATGTTAATCGGACCGAGAGATTGGGAGAGAGTCGGTGACGTATCAAACGTTGTCTTCACAAACGGTGCGATTGAGAAGGATGGAAAGGTCTATATCTATTATGCAGCAAGTGATACGAGACTGCATGTAGCAGAGACAACTGTAGATAAGCTGGTTGACTATGTATTCTCCACACCGTCCGATCCGGGAAGAAGTGTTCTGTGTGTACAGCAGCGCTGCGAGCTGATCAGAAAGAACTTAGAATATATCAGCAAGTGCGAAGCAGAGAAGTAAGTTTTGGGCCGGCATTTTTCGAAATGGAAGATGCCGGCTTTTTTATCTCTTAAGCCCCCTCGGTCAAGATGATTTCGTCGGCGAGCCAAAATCGCTTCGCCTTGCGGCTTCGCTACACGGCGTCGCCTCGTGAAACACTTGAACCTCGGGGGCATCAAGGGTATGAAAGGAAAAGTATAGATATGGATATAAATATGAAGAGATTGAAAAATACGATGCGCCGCGCCGCAAACGGCGAGAGCCTCGTGATTGGCTTCTTGGGTGGATCGATTACGCAGGGAAGTTTGTCTTCGACACCTGAGACTTGCTATGCGTATCTGGTGTATGAGTGGTGGAAGCAGGCATTTCCGAATGCAACATTTTCGTTTGTAAATGGTGGAATCGGAGGAACCACCTCCCACTATGGCGGTGCGCGTTCCTGGAAGGATGTGCTTTGCTATCGCCCAGATGTAGTCACGGTTGATTTTTCGGTTAATGATGATGCAAATGAATTTTTTGAGGAGACTTACGAGGGAACACTTCGCCGTCTGCTTATGGCACCGTCCAATCCGGCTGTCGTTGTGTTAAACAATGTTTTCTATGATACTGGAAAGAATGCGCAGGAGTATCACAATCGCATTGCTGATCACTACGGCATTCCACATGTCAGCATAAAGGATACGATTTATCCGCTTGTAGAGAGCGGTGAGCTTGTCCGTGCTGACATCACACCAGACAACTTGCATCCAAACGATAAGGGGCATCGACTGGTTGCAGATGAAATTTGTAAGTTCCTCGATGCGGTTAAAAGCGAAGTTGAGGCTGAAAAGAAACTGAACGGCTTGAAAGAAAACGCCAGCATCGCAGAAGAAAGTAAGTTAGTCGAGCTTCCAGCTCCACTTACCGCCAATGCATACGAGCATAGCCGCTTGATTCAGATTCAGGATAACGAAGCTATTCTGGATGGCTTTTTGGTTGATCCAATTGAGAAAAAGGGAATGCTTGATATTTTTAAAAATGGATGGACAGCGGCTCATACAAATGATAAAATTAGTTTTGAGATCGAGTGCAGCTGTTTGGCAGTTCAGTACCGCAAATCCGTACAGCAGCCAGTGCCAAAGGCAAAGGCAGTGATCGACGGCGACGAGGCACATGCAATCGTTTTAGACGGTAACTTCACCGAAACCTGGGGCGATTGCCTGTATTTAGAGCCGCTATTGCATCATGAAAAGAAGGCGCGCCACACGCTAGAGATCACGATTACGGATGCAGAAGAGATTGTGAGACCGTTCTATTTGGTATCGCTAATCGTGTCGTAAGCAGCGCAATCGAGAATGATTTTAGAAAGGATGAGGATAAACATGGACGAGAATGTTAAGAAAAACTATGAGTATTGGTGCACCTCCCCAATTTTTGATGAGGCAACCAAGGCTGAGTTAAAGTCAATTGCAGGCAATGAGGATGAGATTTTTGATCGTTTTTATAGAGAGCTAGAGTTTGGTACTGGTGGTCTTCGCGGTGTCATCGGAGCTGGAACCAACCGTATGAATTTCTACACAGTTGGAAAGGCAACACAGGGTCTTTCAAACTTCATCAATAAGCAGGGCGCTGCAGGAAAGGGCGTTGCAATTGCATTTGATTCCCGTCGTATGTCACCTGAGTTTGCTGACGCTGCTGCATGCATTTTTGCTGCAAACGGCATCAAGGCTTATATCTTTGATAGTCTGCGCCCAACACCAGAGCTTTCTTTTGCTCTTCGTACACTTGGCTGCACAGCAGGTATTGTCATCACAGCAAGCCACAATCCGCCGGAATACAATGGTTACAAGGTATACTGGGAGGACGGCGCACAGATCACCGCTTCAAAGGATGCCCAGATTATCGGTGAGGTCAATGCAATCAAGGATTATGCAGAGATCAAGAAGATGACAACCGACGAGGCAAAGGCAGCAGGACTCTATCAGGTGATCGGAAAAGAGATCGATGACAAGTACATGGACGCATTAAAGAAGTTAGTTCTTCATCCAGAGGCAATCAAGCAGATGGCATCTTCTTTAAAGATTGTCTACACACCTCTTCACGGAACTGGAAATGTGCCGGTACGTCGCGTATTAAAGGAGCTTGGTTTTGAGCAGGTAACCGTAGTACCAGAGCAGGAGCTTCCGGATGGCAACTTCCCAACTGTATCCTATCCAAACCCAGAGGACAAGAAGGCATTCGCATTGGCACTGGATCTGGCAAAGAAGGTAGATGCAGACCTTGTTTTGGCAACAGACCCAGATGCAGACCGTCTCGGTGTCTATGCAAAGGATACCAAGACTGGCGAGTACAAGGTATTTACCGGAAATATGTCTGGTATGTTAATCTGCGAGTATGAGATGTCCCAGAAGAAGGCACTTGGCATTCTGCCAGAAAACGGTGCACTTGTCACCACAATCGTATCCTCCAACATGGCTCAGGCTGTTGCGAAGGAATATGGCATGAAGTTTATCGAGTGCCTGACTGGATTTAAGTATATTGGCGAGCAGATCAAGTTCTTCGAGCAGAGCGGAAGCAACGAGTATGTATTTGGTTTCGAGGAGAGCTACGGATGCTTAGTTGGAACGCATGCAAGAGATAAGGATGCAGTTGTTGCAGTTATGGCACTGTGCGAGGCTGCTGCTTACTATAAGACTCAGGGAATCACACTGTGGGATCAGATGTTAAACATCTATAATAAGTACGGCTACTACAAGGAAGATCTGTTTACAATGACCTTCAAGGGTGCAGACGGTGCAAAGAAGATTCAGGATATGATGGATGCGTACCGCCAGAACACACCAAAGCAGGTTGGCGGCTATAAGGTAATGCGTCTTCGCGACTACAAGAACGATGTGATCACCGATCTTGCAACCGGAGAGACAACACCGACTGGTCTTCCAAAGTCCAATGTACTGTATTTCGAGCTTGAGAATGATGCATGGTTTTGCGTTCGTCCGTCTGGAACTGAGCCGAAGATCAAGTTCTATGCAGGTGTAAAGAGCACCAGCTTAGAGAAGTCTGCAGAAGAACTTTCTAAGCTGATGGACGCGATTAAGAATGCGTAACTGTTAGAGTCGAAAAGTCACAGGCTGATCATGCTTATATCATCAGCCTGTGACATTGAAAACTATAAGACATAGAGAAAGAAGAATATCATGAAGATACTGCCAAATAATAGCAGTCTCATCTATAGTGGAAGGATCGACTGGAGCGATCCTTTCGCTATCGTATGGACTTATCCGGGTACATTTGTAAAGATTCGATTTAAGGGAAACAAATTATCGGTTTGCTTGCGCAACAAGAATGAATATTGGGATAATTATCTAGGTGTTGCCCAGGGCGATGTGCAAAATAAGCTTCTGATTCCAAAGGAA
>CAUCWU010000286.1 GCA_958446555.1 uncultured Lachnospiraceae bacterium
TTTTGCATCAGTTCAATCCGCGGAAGCCTTTTCCAATGATTTCACTTGAATTTACAATGGCAATAAATGCGCCTGGCTGATAGCGCTTTACAAAGTTTCTAAGCTGCACTGCCTGTCCACGCTTCATAACTGACATAATAATCATCTTCTGATTATGCGTGAATGCGCCATGTGCTTTATAAACGGTTGCGCTGCGCTTAAGATCCTGGTAAATAAATTCACAAATTGGATCTGGATCATCGCAGACAATTAAAAATACCTTACAACGATTAATACTCTCAATTACGTTATCGATGACAAGTGACTTTGCCAAAAGACCTGTCAGTGAAAACAGACCTGTCTGAATATCAAATACAAAGCAAGATGATATAACAATAACAGTCATAAAAACAACTATCATTTTGTTCAAACAAACTCAATGCTCCATTTCCCCTGTTCTCCCAACTAGCAATTCTCGTATTCTTCTTGTCGTTTCACTTATTCTGCATTCAAAATATTATGCAGGACTTTTCTTACCTTTTTCATATCTATCGGCTTTGATATATGTCCATTCATTCCCAAATCCAATGCAAGTTTGCGATCTTCTGCAAATACATTTGCCGTCATCGCAACAATTGGAATTTGAGCTTTCTTATCATTTTCCATCTGCCTTATTTTTACAGTTGCTTCGTAGCCATTTACATTAGGCATCTGAATGTCCATAAGAATTAGATCATAATAGCCTTCTTCTGCCTGATCAAGCATATCAAAACATTCTTGACCGTCAGTGGCAAGCTCCACGAAAAAGCCTTCTTCATGCAATAACTCTATTGCAATTTCAGCATTCAGCTCATTGTCCTCTGCAAGCAAAATCCTCTTGCCTCTGATATCAGCCGTATTAGGCTGTTTTTCTTGTTCTTTATATACATCTTCCTTCGATACTGTTTCCAGCGAAATTGTTACCGTAAACTTTGTACCCACTTCTTGACTGCTCTCTGCCTTAATGTTTCCGCCCATTAGCTCAATAAGTGATTTCACAATCGGAAGGCCAAGTCCTGTACCTACGACTTTATTCTCCGTTGATGTATGCTCTCTGGAAAATTCTTCAAATATATGAGGCAGATATTCTTCGCTCATTCCTATTCCTGTATCTTCACAAATAAAACAATATTGTGCCATTTTATCATCTGATGCAATCTCTTTGACTATCACATGAATAGATTTTCCGCTCGGCGTATATTTAACTGCATTACCTACGATATTCAAATAAATTTCCTGAAGCTTTGTTTTGTCACAGATGGCATACTTATGGCAGACATTAGCATCGATTGAATACTGCAGATTCTTTTTTCTTATATCTGATTCAAATACGCTGCTAACATCGTGAAAAATGGCGCTTAAATCTTCTGCCTTTAGCCTTAACGTGGCCGTTCCGCTTTCAATGCGCGCCATCTCCAAAACCTGATTTATAATCGTCATCATAAGCGCACTAGAAGATTGAATTTTTTTCAGATATTCTTTAGCCTTCTCTTCATTTTGAAGATTTTTCTCCAAAAGACCTGAAAATCCAATTATTGCATTCATCGGTGTGCGAATATCATGACTCATATTAAATAAAAATCTTGTCTTAGCTTCATTTGCATTTTTTGCCAGTTTCGCTGATCGCTGCATCTGCTCTGCATACTGCTTCTCTTGATTGTTTTTACTAAGAACCTGATAAAAAATAGCAGCAATTAACATAGACAAAACCAATATTGTGAGGATAACTGAAAACCAATAAGATATTGTTATCCATCCAGCAGACGGCTCTATATCAAAGTACCATACTTCATTTGGAATATTGCACTCTAGCGTCAGGCAATCTTTTGAAAGCTTTTCTTTATTTTGAGCCAACACAACCTGTTCACCTGTACTGTCATCTTTTGTCCAGATTTTATAATAAAATGAAGCTTCACTCAACTTCTCGAGCTTTAATTCATTTACAAAACGATCCCAGTCAATTACTGTAATCACAAACCCCCAAAATATACTGTTTTCGCCATCAGCTGGCTGATAGACTGGATTGAAAAGCAATGCACCCATTCCGCCCTGCCTCAATTCATAGGGACCGCCAAGTGTATATTCTTTTGTTTCTTTAGCCAAATTAGCGTCAATGCTTCGCTCATGTTCTGTCAGCAAATCAAGTCCAAACGCTTTATCGTTGTCCTCTCTGGGATAAATATATGTAATTATCCCATCTGGTGCCAGCTCAAATGCTTTTACTACATCATTTTCATTTGGAATAACACTTGCCAGCTTGGAGAATGTTTCTTCATCTAATTGATAGCCTGCATTAATAATATTTTCCATCAAATCTGAATTCACTACATATCGCTCTAACTGTGCTTTAATTCGCCTTACAGTACTTTGTGCCGTATAGGCTGCTCCTGCTTTTTCTTCTTTTTCCATATAGCCAAAGATCATGCATCCAACAAGAAACAAAAGCATAAAAGAAATTAGTCCAACAACACAGCTATATTTTATTATTCTTTTTTTGGCAGTACTGTATTTTTCCATTGCTGTTACTCCCTTTGATTTTATTATACAATTATATCACGTCAGTCACTCGAAACACAAGGTTTTATTGCAAATAAAAAGCCACCAGAGATCATATCAATCTCCTATGGCTTTGATTCTTTATTCGCCCCAGACTTCTTGAGCAATTTCTTTTACAAGTGCAAGCTTTGCCCATTGCTGCTTTTCAGTAAGCTTATTTCCAATTTCACAAGAAGCAAAACCACACTGTGGACTTAAATACAGGCGCTCAAGCGGCACATATTTTGCCGCCTCGTGAATACGGTTAATTACTTTCTGTTTATCTTCAAGCTTTGGTGACTTTGTTGTAATCAAGCCCAAAACTACTTTTTTATCACCTGATACCTTCTGTAAACATTCAAAACCACCAGAACGTTCATCATCAAATTCTAGATAATAGGCATTTACATTTTCCTTTGCGAAAAGTGTCTCTGCTACACTATCATATGCACCGCTGCTTGCATATGTAGAATGGAAATTTCCTCTACATACATGTGTATTAATCACAAGATCCTTTGGAGCGCCCTCAATTGCCTTATTGTTAACATCAAGCAGCTGTTCTTTAATTTTCTCAAGACCTGCCTTTGTTGTTCCAAAAAGTACCGGTGCACTTGGATCAACAACCATTCCCCAAGAACAGTCGTCAAGCTGAAGATTTCTACATCCCGCTGCGTAAATATCTTTGATAAATGCACGATATCCTTTTACAATATCTTCTGCTACCTGTTTTTGTGTGTCATAATACTTTGAAGTATTTTCCCATGCAAATGGCATGATCATCTGCTCCAAAAACTGTGCTGGTGCCGGAATAGTCAACTTTGCAACTGTATTTTCATCCTCAAATTGATTCACAAATTCAAAATGACGCAGAAACGAATGATTGTTATTGTAGGAAATCTTTCCTGTCAGGTATGTATCATCTATCATAGCTGCCTCACCGTGAAATGGCAATCCTGTTTTTGTCTTGGTGTGACCAACTCCGTTGAACTCCCAAAAGAAATCTAAATGCCATGTTGCGCGGCGAAATTCCCCATCTGTGATTACATGGTAACCTGCTGTTTTTTGTTTTGCAATCAGATCTTCAATGCAGGCATCCTCAACTTTTACCAGCTCTTGCTTTGAAATGGTTCCAGCCTCAAACTGTTTTCTTGCTTCTTTTAAAGAAAGCGGACGCAAAAAGCTTCCTACAAAATCATAGCGAAATGGTGTATTCATGGCAATCCTCCTGTATTTTATAATAAAACTCTATTATTGTTCTTAACGCTGCTATCATACAGGATTTTTTATCATTTGTATAATACCTTAATTCACTGCTAATCATAGTTTCAAACTATAGTAAACTAGTCATTAGTGCACAGTCTTGTTTGTTTAGGATGCCTGCCTGTGTAAAGAAAAGGTATATTACAGTTTGCTTTTTTCTGTTTCTTCTATATCTTCTTCATCTTCCTCTTTTGTATATTCCTCTATTTCTGTCTTTGTCACCTGCTTGATATTTTGTTTTTGCTGGCGCAGATATACAAATTCCCGAAAAATAGTGTATAACACT
>CAUCWU010000287.1 GCA_958446555.1 uncultured Lachnospiraceae bacterium
GCAATACTCACACATCATGTTGCATATTCCTGAAACCGGTTTTATAAGCAAACTTATATTTCTCATCGTAACTATTTCTCCAAGAGCAATTTGGGGACAGGCCGGTGCCACCGCCTGTCCCCATTGTCTCATTTAATCGACATAGCAATTTGTTCTGGTGTAATAGGCAATTCTCTGTGCCATACGCCTGTTGCACGGTAAATCGCATGAGCGATGGCCGGTGCCGGCGTATTGATTACGATCTCGCCTATTGACTTCGCACCAAACGGTCCCGTCGGTTCATAGCTGTGTTCAAATTCTACCTTCATCTTGCCCATATCAAGACGTGTCGGAATCTTGTACTGCATAAAGGTAGACTCAATTGGACGGCCAGACTTATCGTAGGTGACATTCTCCATCAAAGTATGACCTATACCCTGCACAATTCCGCCCTCTGCCTGGATTCTTGCCAGTGCCGGATTGATCGGAATACCACAGTCCACAACAGCCATAAAGTCAAGCACCTTAACCTCACCTGTCAACTTATCGAGTTCTATCTCTGCCATTCCAACCATATACGGCGGCGGTGATACAGGTGAAAAATGAGACGCTGTTGCCTCTGCATTGCTGTTGCTTGCCAGCTGTGTCTTATAAGCAATCTCTGACAATGACACTGTCTGTCCAGTTGAAATACAGCGCACGCGACTGCTCTCAAATGCAACATCTTCCTTCTCGCAGTTCATCATCTGTGCTGCAATCTCGCAGATCTTTTTCTTTAAGTCAGCACATGCCTTTTCTACTGCCTTTCCTGTGATATAAGTAGTTGATGATGCATATGAACCAGAATCATACGGTGAAGCATCTGTATCTGCTCCAAATACTGCAATATCATCTACGCTGCAGTCCATGCATTCTGATGCCATCTGTGCAAGAATAGTATCACATCCAGTACCCATATCGGCAGCGCCTATAAGCAAATTGTAGCCGCCATCCTCATTTAGCTTTAATGTTGCAGAGCCAACGTCTAAGTTTGAAATACAGCTTCCCTGCATTGCCATACCAACACCAGCTGCACGCACTTTGCCGTTGCCCATGTCACGAACAGGATACTTTTCATCCCAGTTAAACATCTTCTTGCAGTGCTCCATACAGCGGTCAAGCGCACATGCATTTGCTGTCTCTCCGTAGTAAGCTGGCATAACCATGCCTTCTCTTACCATATTTCTATCACGAAGAATAGTTGGATCCATGCCAAGCTTATCAGCTAACTCATTGACAGCAGATTCTAGCGCAAAGATTCCCTGCGTTGCTCCATAACCACGATATGCACCTGCTGCCTGATGATTTGTGTACACAACATCATACGAAAAACGAAATGCTTCAAGTGATCCTGTATAAAGCGGAATTGATTTGTGTCCGGACAGACCAACTGTTGTCGGACCATGCTCACCGTAGGCTCCTGAGTTTGATAAAGTGTAAAGATCTAACACACGAATCTTTCCATCCTTGTTTGCACCAAGGCGCACGCGCACTTCCATCTCATGACGCGGAGAACCAGCAATCTGTGCTTCTGTTCTTGTATAATTGATCTTTGCCGGACGGCCTGTCTTCATAGTGACAAAAGCCGGATACACATCACAAACTGCTGTCTGCTTTGCACCAAAACCTCCGCCAATACGAGGCTTCTCCACGCGAATGCGACTCTTTGGAATGCCGAGCGCATTGGAAAGAATACGTCGTGTATGGAATACAATCTGTGTTGAGGATACAACGTGAAGCCTGCCATAACGGTCAAGACTTGTATAGCAGATAAATGGCTCCATCATTGCCTGATTATATGCCTTCATATGATAAGTATGATCAATGGTGATATCACAGTCTGCCATAATGCCTTCTACATCACCATCAAAGTCACATCCGCTTGCGACAAGATTTCTCTTGTTATCACCTCCGACAGGACACGGCGGAAACCAATCCTCTTCTGGGTGAACAAGCACAGAATTGTCCTTTGCTGTATGGAAATCAAGAACAGGTTCAAGCACCTCATATTTTACCTTTATTAACTTCATTGCCTTAATGGCTGCCTTCTCATTTTCAGCTGCGATAAGCGCCACCGCATCTCCTGAAAAGCGCACATGACGATCCAAAATTAAGCGGTCATATGGTGATGGCTCAGGAAAGGTCTGACCTGCAATCGCAAACCGATTCTTCGGCACATCTTCCCAAGTATAGATATCGACAACACCTGGAACTAACTTTGCTGCCTTTGTATTGATCTCCTGCACAATGGCATTTGCATGAGGAGAGCGAAGAATCTTAACCACAAGTGCATCGCTTGGTGTTACATCATCTGTATAAACAGGCTTTCCGGTAAGCAGCTGCATCGCATCCTTTTTCCGGACAGATTTATTTATTGATTTATATTCTTTCTGCATAAAATAGTCCTTTTCTATTGATATGAGCTTTTAGCTCTACTTTGTCAGTTGCTATTTTTCTCGTCTGCACAAGCTTTGCGGCTGTCAAGAAAGTTACGGATTCCGCGAAGCTGACCTTCGTAGCCAGAACAGCGGCAAAGATTTCCAGCAAGAAATGCGCGGATTTCATCATCCGTTGGATCTTGATTTTCGCGAAGAAGTGCAATTGTATTCATAACAAAACCTGGATTGCAAAAACCACACTGGTCTGCTCCCTGATCTGCGATAAATCCTACAAATTCTAATGCCTCTTCCTGAAGACCTTCAAGTGTCTTAATCTCATGACCATCTGCCTGCACAGCAAGCTTTGAACATGATAAAATCGGCTTATTATCCATAAATACTGTGCACAGGCCGCAGTTTGATGTGTCACATCCGCGCTTAACGCTAAGGCATCCCTTTTCACGAAGCCAGTCTAACAGCACTGTATCTGCTTCCACATTGCCGATTACATTTTTTCCATTTAATTTAACCTTGATTTCCATTCGTTTCCCTTTCTGTTTTGGGCCGTTTATTTATTGCTGATTGTAAAGCTGTGCCACACAGCGTTCTGTCAATACATGAATCAAATGTGTACGGTAAGTACTGCTGCCGCGCAAGTTGCTGTCAGTTGGCACCTGTTCTGCAACATATGAAGCAAATGCAGCTGCAGCTTTCTTCGTGACACCATTTGCAATTATGCCATTCTCATCACTAACAAGTTTTGCTCTTTTCGGACGAGCGCCAATTACAGCGCGATACGTTCCATCCAGTTTTGATACACAACAAGTCAGCACTGGAAAATCGGTGCTCTGGTTTCTAACAGCCATATAAGCGATCTGACAGGCACGCTTTTTTACAATCACACGAATCAAAATATCATTATCCATTTTCATTGAAACAAAATCTGCCATTGAAACAATTCCGCCCTTATAAAGCTCCACATAGCTGTCCATAGCCAAAAAAACAGTCAGCACATCTGAAAATCCAAAGCGTCCCCAGATACTTCCGCCGATTGTTGCCATATTTCTAAACTGGACACCGACAATATCCTTTACTGCATTTTTCACAGCGTCATGCGTATATGTATTCAATCCTACATGCTGCTCTAACTCACGAAGCGTCACGCGTGTGCCAATGGAAAATTCCTCATCTGTCTCTTCAATTGTGTCAAGTCCAAGATCACACAAATCAATCGCTGTACTTATAGTACCATTTCCAAGACGCATCCACAGCATACCGCCAAGAATCCTATTCTTTTTGCCTTGATTAAGCTTCCATGCTTCCTCAAGACTCTGCGCCTTAACATATTTTTGTATCGTTACCATTCCCTCATCTCCTTATGTCGTTTTAACAAGCTGCCATTATCATTTGTCACAGCATTTTCATACCTATGCTGTAAGCATCACTTTTATTATACCAATCCAATTTGATTTTGAAAAGCAGTTTTGATATACTTTTCTTATTAGTTCCTGCTCACGCAGTCTTTGCCATAAATATTGACTCGCCCGTTAGCAGTAACTTAATATAACATACCAAAAAACGGAGAATATACTATGCAAATTAACTCTACTACCCCACATCTTGGCTGTGTCATTATGGCGTCTGGGCTTGGAAAGCGTTTTGGC
>CAUCWU010000288.1 GCA_958446555.1 uncultured Lachnospiraceae bacterium
GTCATTACTCATGTGTTTAATCTTGGATATGGAAGCGGAATTCAGCTAGGCTACAAGTATGCAGTGCGAAGAGACTATAAATATGTGATTCAAATGGATGCAGATGGTCAACATGATGTCTGCAATATTCCAGTTATCTATGATCGCCTTCGCCAAAAGGATGAGGATGGCCGTTATCCAGATATTGTGCTTGGCTCTCGATTTATGAATGGAAGTGCTGATTTTTCAGTTTCTATTGCAAAAAAAATAGCTTTTCATTTATTTCGCTTTATGATTGAGGTAGCAGCAGGAAGAAAGATTGCAGATCCCACGACTGGTCTTCAGGGACTAAGCCGCAAGGCAGTGCTATATTATTCAAAATACAACCATTTTGATGATAAGTACCCAGATACCAATATGATTATGCAAATGATTCTTCTGAAATTTAAGGTAGTAGAGGTTCCAGCAGTCATGCATCCAAGAACAGCTGGTGCCAGTATGCATTCCGGTTTAAAACCAATTTGGTATATGCTTCGAATGTTTTTCTCTGTGCTAGCAGTTGTCTTTCGTTGCAAGGTCTTAAAGGTTGATGAGAATGCGGGATTACAGGATGTAGAAATTTCTTATACACAGCAAAAAACTGCTGAGCTAAAAAAGCAAAATTAAAATAGAATTAAAAATAGGATAAAATAAGCTATGAAAATAAAAAGTCTGTTTAAAAATAGTTTTTTTAGCCTCCTATCCCAGTTGGTGCTTTTGCTGTTTGGTTTTTTGAGCCAAAGGGCAATGAACTTATACATAGGAACTGAGCTAGTCGGCATGAATGGTGTAATTTCTAATGTAATTGCAATGCTTTCCGTGACCGAGCTTGGAATTTCAACTGCCATTGTCTATCATCTCTACAGTGCGATTGTGCATCAGGATGATAAAGAAATAGCAGCACTTATGAATCTGTACCGAAAGGCTTATTATTTATTTGCATTTGTGCTGGGTGGAATTGGCTTATTGATTACACCGTTTGTTCATCTGTTTATGAAAAATGAGAGCTATTCTCTTGGCTATGTGAGAACACTTTACCTTTTGTGGTTGCTTCGAACGGTCATTTCGTATCCGCTCTCCTACAAAAAGTCGCTACTGATTGCTGATCAGAATGAATACGTCGTCAGCGTCGCAACGATATTGACCAACATCATTGGATATTCGGCAATCATTTTATTTGTAACCTTTACAGGAGAATATTTGCCAGCGTTAATTACTGGAATCATCGGTGATACCGTATTAAACGTTTGTATCAATCGCTATGTAGATAAAGAATATCCATTTTTGGTCCAATTAAAAAAAGAAAAGCCCAAAAAAGAGCTTGTCTCAAAGATTTTTGATGACTTAAAAAATGTGTTTGTCTCAAAACTGTCAATGAATCTTTTGAGTGGAACCGATAATCTAATTATCTCTGGATTTATCAATGTCGCCACAGTAGGAATTTTTAGTAACTACGGGCTTATCACGCGATCAGTGAGCAATATTATTCGTGCGCTGGCATCAAGCATTCAGCCGGGTGTTGGAAATATGTTTGTAGAGTCTGGCCGAGAACGAAATTACCAGGTTCTCAGGCAGATGACTTTTTTATTTTTTCTGATTGTAGCAGTTGCTGCGTGTGGTTTGTATGTGTTAATTGACCCATTTGTTGAGGATATTTGGCTTGGAACCGATTTTATGTGGGATCCAATCTCTGTTTTTTTGTCAGTTACAGCGTGTGTATTGATTGGAATTGGACAGCCGATTTCGGTTGTGATGAGCGTTAGTGGATTGTTTAATCGAGAGAAAACACTTTCTGTCATTTCAGCAGTCGTCAATTTAGTCGTATCATTGGCATTGGTGGTTCCATTTGGTACAGCAGGAGTACTCCTTGGAACCTGTTTAGCCTATCTAATACAGATCATATACCGAATTGTGATATTCTTTGGAGAATATATCAAGATGAATGCAAGACGGTATGTAATGGATCTTTTCGAATATGCAGTTTTACTTTCTGGTGAAGTATGGCTGTCAAAGAGAGCAGTTGCGCTAGTGTACAATCACTCATTTTTGACTTTCCTAATAGGTATGATCATTTGTGTCCTCGTTCCAATGTGTCTAAATTTACTTCTTTTTTGTAGGAGTGAGCGCTTTAAAAGCTTTACGAAGTTGTTTCATAAGCTTCCAAGCTAGTGGCCGAATCGGGCGTAAAAATAGCCAGAGAGAGGAGAAAAAGCGATATGGAGGATTTTGAACGTCGGTAAATTTTCCGTTTCGAACAAATCCAATCATTTTTCCGCGTACTTGGTCAGCTCGCAGAGGTCCTTCAATTTGTGTTTGATTATCACCGACCATATAAAAAGAGTCATTTGTGATTTTCCAGATGCGATGAAGGACTAAGATACTTTCGTCGCGTCGATAAAGGACGACATCGCCACGCTTTAGAGAGGAAAAAGCCACGTGCTCAATGCACGCTTCGTCTCGTCCTGGGATAAAGAGTGGATACATGCTATAGCCTTGGGGCTTAATTTTAATGATATTGCCATCAGTCAAAAGCTTTTCAATATCAATAGGAAAGGTAGAGGACTCGTTTGATTGTTGCATAAGAAAAACCTCCTTAAAAAACAAAAATAAATTAGGAAAATCAGGCATAGATCCTATGGTGAGTATACCATTTTTTTTAGAAAAAACCATAAAAGGATTGCAAAGAAAAAATTTTGTATTAAGATAAAGATAGAAAGCGATGATGAAAAACGTAGGAATATAGTGGGAGAGAAGTGATGAAGATTTCTGTTATTGTGCCCGTATACAATGCACAGGCATATTTGAGTGACATGATAGATAGTGTTCTTTCACAAAAATTTGCTGAATGGGAGTTGCTATTGATTGTTAGTAAGTCAGAAGATAACAGTCTTACAATATGTCAAAGTTATGCAAAAAAGACATCCAAAATTCGAGTAATTGAAATGCCGAGTGGATCTGCTGGAATGGCAAGAAATATAGGCTTAAAAGAAGCAATGGCAGAATATATTATGTTTGTCGATGCAGATGATTTGCTACCGGAAGGGGAAGTTTTTGAGCGATTTTATCATCGGGCAATAGAGAGCAAAGCTGATATTGTTGTATCCAATTATATGCGATTATGGAAAGGGAAACTCTTAAAGGCGGCATCACATGCAAGCTTTTCTGGTATCGATCAGGACAAAGAAGATTTTCGTTTCCAAGGCTTCTTTTCGGTAGGAACACTGTCCTATGTATGGGGAAATATATACCGAAAGCATTTTCTTGAAGAAAATCAAATCCTTTTTACAGATCTCTCATATGCAGAGGATAAGCTCTTTAATATGCAGTGTTGTTTAAGTGGTGCACGATATGCTTTTTTAGATGATATTGGATATATTTACCGAAGAAATGAGCAGTCAATTTCTTATCAATATAATCCCAAGCAAAGTCAGTGCTGGATAACGATTGCAAAGCAGATTCGAGATTATGCAAAAAAGAATAAAACAAATACAGAGAATAAAAATATAAAAAATGCGGCAACAGGGCTGATGGAATATATTTTATTCTTTGGAATTTTCTTTGCAGCAAAGATGGAATATACCGATGGATCGGGATCAATAAAGAGAGTAAGAGCGCTTGTTAAAAATTATCATACAGATCCGCTTGTAAAAAAAGCATTTAAAAAGCTTGTGAGAGATCCGAGGGTAAAAGAATTATCGCAGCTTCATTGGAGGGTAATGCTTCGCCTGTTTTCATTGGCAATCAATTGGAAATTATATGGAGTGCTTGCGGTAGGAATTAAAGTGCTTGTGCTACTTCGTATCGATGAGAGATTGTCAGATACTGGGTTAAGGAAATAAAAATTTTACCATAGGTAATTGACATCTCGTCTTAGCGTGATATACTGAAAAAAGTTGAAAAATCCAAATGTCAATAGAAAATAGAATAGTATTGGTAAAGTGTTTTCGAAAATATTTTATAAAAATAATTTTTAGGGAGGTTTTTATTATGGCTAACTATTCAAAACCAATGGTAACGGTTGACCAGGGTCTTGC
>CAUCWU010000289.1 GCA_958446555.1 uncultured Lachnospiraceae bacterium
CTGCCGGAAATAAATGCGGCATCAAAATCGCATCGTAATGTTTCTCGTTTAAATGCCGCTCCATCACCGAAACCATCTCTGCGTTTGCAAAGTAAACTGGAGAACGCCATGGAAGCTTGCGGTAGGCATTTCCAATTCGATAGGTTAGCCCAAAAAGTGGCGGAGAAAACTGTACCAGTCTTACATATGCCACATCAATCAGCTTCGCCAGTTTATTTGCCTTTAATGTATATGGATTTAATACCTCTGCCTGATGTCCACGCGCCTCAAATGCCTCTTTCATTGCATTTGCCGCTGCATTGTGACCGCCTCCTGTTCCACAGGATAAAATTAAAACTCTCATCTGGGTTGCCTCTCTTTTCGCTTCGTTGCTATTATGCTATCATATCTTAAAAAAAATGTCTACTGGGTTGCTATTCCGATTAATTAGTGATATATATAGAAGAAAAGTAGATTTGCCAAAATTTTATAGAAAGGTATGGTTACTAACTCATGAAAGCAATTCATTTTTCAATCTGGGAGGACGGTGAATACACCTGGCCTCAAGCTTATGGTTTTGTTCCATTTTTAACTGGATATCTACATGAAGACAAAAAGGAGCGTCCTTGTGTCCTTGTCGTTCCTGGTGGTGCTTATTATATTGCATCTCCAACTGAGGCTGGCATCGTCGCCCTTGATTTCTACCACAAAGGCTATCAAACTTTTGTACTCACTTACACCACCAATTTGCTTGGCACAATCCCGTTAAAGGATCAGCCGATGCGAGATCTTGCCCGTGCTGTTCGCATTGTCAGAGGTAAAAGTAAGGAATTTCATATCAAATCCGATTGTATTGTAACCTGCGGTTTTTCTGCCGGTGGACATTTAGCTGCCAGTGAAGGTGTTCACTATGCAGATATTCAAGATGCAAATCCAGTCTATGCAGAAATTTCTGCAAGACCAGATGCGATGCTTTTATGCTACCCAGTTATCACATCTGGCAGCTTTACCCACGCTGGTTCGATGCAAAATTTGCTCGGTGAAAATCCGTCTGAGGAAGAATTGCAGTATATGTCTCTTGAGACACAAGTAACACCACAGACACCACCAAGTTTTCTGTGGCAGACTGCAACAGACGAATGCGTTCCTGTTGAAAACAGTTATCTATTTGCCGATGCCTGCAAGAAAAATGGTGTTCCTTTTGCTCACCATGTCTTCTCACAGGGTCCTCACGGACTTTCTCTTGCAACTGCATCATGGGCTCAGGGTATCTTCGGTGAACTGTATACATTAGAGCCATTTACACGCACAATTAATGCAATCAAGTCTGGTGTTATCAATGCATCCGAAGAGAAACTTGCCGCATTTGAACAAGAAATTTCAGACCATATGCCTGGTCGCTCTTATACACGTGAGCCAAATGCTGAGGTTTCAATCTGGCCAGTTCTTGCTGATTCATGGCTTCGCACACAGCTGTCACTATAAATAGTAGCAATTATGACTGCACCCTTTTGGAAATAGTTCTCTTCGCATTTGTTTTTGATAAGCTGCTTCGCTGGGTGCATCCTCCAAAATTGAAATTGCTCTTTTCAATCGGCGGATATCTTCTATGGTATCCGCCGTATAATTTCCTCTGCTTACAAGCTTTAAATGCGTAATCCCCGCATCTTGCAACTTCCAAAGGGCACACAAACCACAACCACTTCTACCAAGCAAATATTCGTCGGCAAAAAGTTCAATCGCATCCTCTGTTTCTTCTTGATCTGATTTCTCTGTATTATTCAAGCTTTGTTTGCTAACACTCACGTTTGTCTCTCTTTTTTCTGTTACTGCTAGTGTATCTGAATCTGAATTTTCTTTCGCATCTTTCTCCCCTAGCTTTATTAACCGATACGGCAAGCGACAGGCAGGTGCCAATTCGTCACAATGAAGACTGCTGCAAAAGGCTCCTGTAAAATGACACATCTCATTCAAAGCAAATGCTTCATACTCAAGTGGTTCGTTTGGATACTTTTTCTTTTGGTATTCGATACAGCTTTTCATCTCAGCTGGTGTCACCTTTCGATGGAAAATGATTCTCTTTGCATCTAAAAGCCTCATCTCATCGATCATCATATGATTGCTCTCGGACAATTCCCCACTTACATGAAGCGTAATAGGAAGTCGAATTGTCTGTTTTAAAAAGACAAGAAGCGCCAGATCTCCGACAATAAAAGAAGAAAAGCCGATAGAAAACAATCGCTTAATCAATTTTGCAATCATTGGATACTGGTGTGGGGCATAAAACAGACCATTTAGTGCCACTATCACTGGCTTTTTCTTTTGTCTGACAAGCTCTGTCAAAATCTCCATCTCGCTCTCAGAACCTATCTGCACATTGTAGTAGAGCACTTCTCTGCGATTTAACGGATGAGTCAGTCCACCATTTTCCATCCATTCATACGGCACATACCCGCAGAAAAATTCATCTGCTCCTGCCTCTACATAGGAAAGATAATCATCAATTGTTCCAAGTCCTACTGTAATTTTCATGTGTGAACTCCTTTACCTCGGTTGATTTAAGAATCCTGCAACAAGACGAAATGGTATTTTTTCTTTCTGATCCACTCTGACATTTACTTTGGCAATCATTTTGTCTGTACTTATTTTGTTATTCATCTGGCCTGCCATTTCCAGCTGTCTCAAGATTGAATCGTCATAGCCAAAGATTGTGTTGTATCGACCGGTCATTTTCAGAAAGTCTGGATACTCGAACGCATATGACATGCATTCAAAATCACATGAATTTACCACTGTCTGCCTTGCCCGATTTTTCCTATGAAGAGTTGCCAATAAGGGGCACCAACCAGACGTATTCATCTGAAAGAACGGAAAATGAATTGTTGTGCCAATTCCACTATCTACTGATGGAATTTCTTGCTGATATCCGCAGCTTTGAAAGGAGACACGCGTAATACCAAAATGATTTTTCAAGTAGTCTTGATAGAATCTAGTCTGTATTGGGCCTTGTCCAACATCATTAATATAGCGAATTCTGGTATCTCGTCTCTGCTTCGACAATAGGCATCCTAAGGTCAAAAGAAATGGATGGTTTTGTCTTTGCCGTAGCAGTCCAGCCATTCCCCAGTCATTGATCACAAGTTCAAGCTTTTTTTCTTTTGTTACGCACCAATCAAAAAGCGATTGCAATAGCGCTTCTATTTTGGTTATATCTTTTTCCTCAACTGGAGCAAACACAAGAACCGAACAAAACCCATCTGTTAACGCTTTTTCAAGCAATTGATATAGTTGTTTTTCATTTGGGAATAAATGCGGACAGTACGCATTTCCAATATAGAGATACTGTGGCATCTTTTGTGTAAGCGGATGAGATAAAGAAATACCACTACTCTTCCAATATAGCTTCATAAAGTCTATTAGCGAATGATCCAGATAGGTCTGATACCATGCTGGATTGTCAAGTTCAATTCCAAGCTCAAAATTACAGCCTGCTTCAAAGTTCCACACGTCAGTTAGCTTTACATTAGTCTTTTGCTTGTCCGATTGTTTCAGACACATCACTTGATTGTTTGATGCTTCTTTTCTATCTTGCGCACAGCTCATTTGACGATCTGACTCGTTTTTCCCATCCCACACGCTTCTTTGCTCTTCCAGCGATTCCGAATAAATTTGTTCTTTTTCTGCCGGATACCCAACTAGAGCTTTAGAGAGATCTGCCTCTGTCTCGTCCAATTTTAGATCAATATAACGCATATATTCTTTATTTAATTGCTCGGCGTAATTACTGTAGTCTTTATTTTTCACATAAACAACGATTTCTAGTAAAAACTCTGCCAACTCATCCCTGGTATCTGCTTCTGGTTTACGAAGCACAATTTCTTCAATGTCTCTGTCACAGTCTAAACTAAGCTCTTTATACTGTTTCTTTGCAAACTGAAAAAAGGACAGCACAATTGTGTTTTGCTGTCCTGCCTCTTTTAAAGATGCTTCAAACTGGATCGCCTGTTTTTTTAATAGGCGAAAGGTAAATGAATCTGGCGATAATTCCAGAATGCGGATCTCTTTTTCGC
>CAUCWU010000290.1 GCA_958446555.1 uncultured Lachnospiraceae bacterium
AATGCTTTAAAGTAGACAATAGAAAATATGCCTAATCTTGTAGTTACTGAAGGACTCTGCCTCATCCTTTGTGCAGACGGTTCGAAGTGCCTTTGGCTTTGTCTGCTCAACTAGGTTGCCGTCAGCATCTAAGTAGGAATCCACCAGATATGGTGTCATCATCACACCATCGTTTGCAACTGCTGCATACATCATCAGATTGAGTAGTGGGGTTACATTCGTAGTTCCCTGTCCAATTGCAAGCTGCATTCTCGACCAGACACTATCGTCTGTATCAATATGGAAGGAACTCGTCTTATACGGAAAATCCACTGCGCTTCTGTCACTTTGATTATAGCCAAAATCCTCTGCCAGCTTTTGCCACTTTTTTGAGTCAAGCGTCTGTGCAATCGTATCAAATGCACCATTGCAGGACATTCCCAAAATGCCATAGATGTCCAACTCTCCGTGTGCAACGCCGTCATGACAATTCACTACATAATCTCCATTTGTATAGGTACCAGTACAGGTATAGTGAAAATCCTGCCAGGTATCTGGATTTTCGCGGATATACTCAAGCAGTGTGATGATCTTAAATGTAGAACCCGGCGGATATGTGCCTTGGGTTGCATGGTTCATCATATTTTGCGTAGTATTCTCGTCTGAAGTCAACCAGCTCCACTGCTCCTCAACTGTATTTGGATCGAAATTTGGAGAGGACACCATCGCCAAAATCTTTCCAGTCGACGGCTCTACTACAGTAATCGAACCGTTTTTTCCATCCAACTGTCGATAGCAAAAATCCTGTAAACCAGAGTCAAGTGTTGTGACAAGTGTATCGCCCTGTGTCTTAACACCCAAAAACTCATTCTTTAACTTGGTCCAAAAGTCAACATGGCTCGTTAAAAGATTTAGTTTTTGTGTATCCTCAAGACCATAACCACCAAGCACCGAATAGCCTACTGTGTGGGCATACCAACTCGTATATGGATATGCTCGCACTTCCGCTCCATCCTCTGTCGTTTGGGTCGTCGCCACCACAACACCATCGCTTGTCACAATGTCACCTTTGCGAATCAGCTGTGCCATGTTTTGCTGTCTGGTGTTGTATTTACTTGAAAGGACCGAATCCTTTCCAATGACCTCAAAATAGACAAAATATAGTAGCATTGCGCCAAGAAGAGAAACTAAAATCGCACCAGCCACATTTATTTCATGCTGGCGACTCGTTGGCTTTTTTTCACACTTTCGTTTTTGAGGCTTTACCTGTTTCAATGTCTTTTCCTTTGCCTCTGCCTTTGCCTCTGCCTTTCCCTCTGGCTCTTTTTTTACTTCCCTTTTCGTGTCCTTCTTGGTCTCCTTATCAGTAACCTTTGTAGACTCGTTTTTCGTCGTATTTTTCTTATCGTTAATAACGGACTCTTTCTCTGATTCTCTCAAGTCTTTCCACCTCATTCTGACGTTTGATATACAGTTCCTGCATGATTCCAAAGATAATAAATGTACTAAGTACCGAGCTTCCTCCGTAGCTGACAAGTGGAAGTGTCACACCGGTAAGCGGGATAAACTTGATACCTCCTCCGATCGTCAAAAATACCTGCGTGCCATAGATTGCAGTCAAACCAATTCCAATTAATTTGTAGAATGGAAGATACAGCTCTGCTGCAACAGAGATAAACATAAGCAAGCATGCAATACAGATCAAAATCAGGCAAATACCAATAATACCGCCAAGTTCCTCGCAGACTGCTGTGAAGATACAGTCCATGATCACCTCTGGTGTCTTCGATGGCTGTCCCTTGTAAAGACCCTGTCCAAACCAACCTCCGGTTCCAATTCCAAACAACGAATTTCCAATTTGGTTTCCTTTTCCATAAAAGTCTGCAAATGGGTGGAGCCAAGTCTGAACACGAACGCGAACATGGGCAAACAGAAAATACGCAGCAATACTTGCAAGTACTCCTGCAATCAATCCCAAGAACAGATAGGCCCGCTGCTTAGTCGCCACATAGAGCATCATCAAATACGATACAAAGAAGATTAACGCTGCACCAAGGTCTCTTGATGCAACCAAAATCACACCGTGCACAGCAGCGATAAAGGCTGACAAAAGAACACGTTTTAGATCGGTTCGCTCACGCAGCAGCACAGCAATCAACAGCACAAAGCTGATCTTTACAAACTCAGACGGCTGGAAGCTAAAAAATCCAAGATTGATATACAGATTGGCTCCTCTTGTGATCTTTCCAAGCACTAATACGACACCTAGCATCAAGATACCGACAATTCCCATAACCACTGCCCAGTTACGCGCTGCCTTCAGCTTTGCAAACATTTTTGGGACAACCAATGTCAACACGGAAGATCCCACGACAATGATATATTGCTTGATTGACTGTTTTGGATTTAATCGAGTCAGAAGAATAAATCCAATCGTCAAAAACATTAGCATGTGACTTAACAAAGCCAAATTTGCTTTTTGATACAGATGCCGATACACTAGCAGATAGACGATAAAATACAGCAAAATCGCTGCATAATATCCTACCATCAAAATACTTCTCTCATTGACTGTAATCACTGCAAAGCCAAGTGTCAAAAATGAAAAGGTAAGTAGGTTCATTCCCCAATAACAACCTCTCATATTTTCAACACTCTTATAGCGAAGTGACCAGAATGCCAGCACTGTATATAAGATCATTACAATGATCATTGAATATTTACATACACTCGTTATTAATGTTGTCATCCATTCTTCCCTTTCGTCGTATTTTTCGTGTTACTCTGCCCCTCTCTTATAGTGGCCTCTTGTTGTATTCTCAAGCTTTCTCTCTGTCTTTCCGGTTTTCGCAAGCTCTCCATATACAGATAGTACATCTCTCATCTGACCGTTGTTCTCAGTTGTAAAGCTTAAGCGATATCCGCGAAGCGGCAGCGTAGATACAGAAGACCACTGATCGGCAAGCGACAATGGTAAACTATTATAGATTACATTGTAGCACTCTCTACAGATATTTTTTACTGGGAAACGATTTCTCATTCGATCTACCAGTATCAATTCTGTCGATTGTTTTTTACAGCCAATTGTATTCTTGCAAATACACTGAGCAGACACCATCATCGGAATTCGACCATATACGATCAATTCGCTTGTCGGATCGGCTGATGCCGCTAGCTCTTTTCTGTTGAGTTCAACTGACAGTGTTCGATACTGATTGCCCCACTTTGTAAGCTCCTTTGCAGCCTGCGTATTCCAAGTATAAAGACTGTGATCAGCCGATACCTTGCCTGGGCAAAGATGGGTCTGTGCAAACAGCCAAGCCTCTGGTGTAGAAGCAAGAATTCCGTCAAAACCAGCCTGCTTAATCGTCTCTAATCGATCCAGATACCAAGGCTCATCCTCCTCGCGAAATACCTTTGGCAAATACAAAAAGCAAGTCTTTCCAGCTTCATGTGCCTTGCAGACAAATTTTTCATAACCATCCGGCTCACAGATATGGCAGTCAATTGTAATTTGATCAATCCAATCCTGCTGCAAAAGGCAAGCAAATTGCTCTTTTGTCTCTGCCGATGCATGCCAGACTGGGGAAGTTTTCTTGTTAGAAGGCTCTATTTTTTCATAAGAAGCATTTTTATCAGAAGACTCTCTCTCTTCTAAACAGGTCTGTTCTCCCCTTACTTTTTTTCTATGCCATACCGAAAGCAACTCCTCTGTTATCGCCTGCACTGCATTTCTTCGAAGCTCATTTAACACACCGACCGGGCAGAAGGATGCCTCATCGGTTTCAATTTCAAGTGCTGACCATGAAAAATCGGTATCACCAAGCTTTTCCATCTGCTTTTGGATTGCTTCCTTTGTCAGTGGGCGACTCTTTGCCTCCTGCACCAAACCTGCTGTTACTGTAACGGTCTTTTCTAGCGGCTCTTTCGGGTCAGCTAACTGCTGTGCAAGCGCTTCGCCACTTACCAGAGAAGACACAGATAGTATAGCAGGTTTTCCCTGATAAATCTTTATCGTTCCTTTTATATTTTCTTTCAATTTTGTGCCAATATAGTCGGTACGGATCTTT